>CASBQM010000751.1 GCA_949127645.1 Synechococcales cyanobacterium PMM_0036 | reverse complement strand
GCCCCCCAACCCCCCAATTCTGGGGGACTTTGAATTCCGGAAGTCCCCCAGAATTGGGGGATATAGGGGGCTTAGGAGCTTGAAGCATAGCAAAGAAACCTTGTGTGTACACGGTAGCCTGCTCTGGGAGAGGGGTTGGGGTGAGGGCGGCTTGAAGCTTTGTCAGTCAATCCTGTCAGTCAATCAGCCGCCACAGCCACAGTCTACTTCTGGTGGCGTAGTCGTGATCGCCACAGACAGCTTGTAGGCGCTAGCGTCAGCAGTGCGGCTCTGGAGCTTGATGTAGTAGGTGCCCGGACGAAGACGACGATAGGTTGAAAGCGTCTCTTCACGCGGTGCAATGTTGCCTGACTGGGGCTTTCTCTGTGAAACGTAGAAACTGCCGTTTTCATTCAGGACGGCTTTGTAAATCGGAGCAGGCGATCGATTCAAAAAAGAAACTTTAACGTTGCTCACGGCATCGATCGTGAAGCTGTAAAAATCTGAGTCGCTACGACTAACACTGTCTCGCACAGTGCGCGTACTAGGAAAAATTCCTAGCGCTGTGGCTGTAGCTTTGGTATTGCCGACTGCATCCAAACTCGATCGCCCCTGACTACGATCGTGAGAGGAAGCCTGATGCCCAAAAGCATCCGTCGGCACTAAACGAGCCGAAAACTGATTTTGCAACTGGTTTTGCAACTGATTTTGCATAGGGGATGCAAATTTGTGAGGTGTAAGTTTCAATGTGCCAGTGTCCTTAGTGAAGCGTCTTTTTAAAGTATTGCGATCGAGGAAAAGTATTGCGATCGAGGCGGGGCTATTCTCAACCTAGGGTTCCCCATAAGCGAACAAAGTCGAGCAGTGATGCATAGATTAGCGACATAGATTAGCGACATAGATTAGCGATTTGCTATTCATACTTGCGATCGCTGATCCACAAATTCATCAAAATCGCATTACCGCTGCTGTCTACCTTGGCATCGACCTTTAAGGTCTGCTGCGCCTGACCTTGCGCTTGACCTTGCGTTTGACCTTGCGCTTGCCGAATATCGCCATTGATTTGCTCTCGCTGATCTTCAGGCATATAGTAGGTTTCTAACCCGTAGACCACTTGCCCGCCTTTATATTCTCCTTTGAGGGCGACTTGGTTAGATGGGAGATTTGCGGGGCGATCGCTACTAATTTTCACGGGTTTCCAAGCTTGAGGTGAGGCTGCATTTGTTTTGCTAGGTGTTTCTGAGACAGGTGCTTCTGAGACAGGTGCCTCTAAGACAATATAGAAGCTAGCATTTTGTTCTTGAGAGTGCTGACTGAACCAGGTTCCGCCTGGAAGCTTACCAAGCAAAGCCGGATCGGAAATACTGTAGCTTAACGTTTGAGAATAGCCACGCAATACATCATAGGGATCGACTGGAACCGTTTGCAGAGTGACTGTTTTGCCAGAGACATAGGTGTAGGTATTTTGAGCTGGAGCCGCCAAAATCAGAACGGTCTGAAAGGCAAGAGGAACCCACAAACGCCACCCAGGAAGTCTGCGAGAGGGAGCGAGTGCGATATCCGGTTCGGCTATGTCAGGCTGAACTTTATCGGGTTGAACTTTATCAGGTTGAACTCTATCGGGTTGAATGGAGGGGTTTGGCGCTTCGGGAGGTATAAAAGCCATAGGGTTTCCTTCTAGGATGAATAGGATAAATGCGAGTAAAGCTTAATTTTGCGATCGAACCCCAATCTTGCGCTCAAACCACAGTCCTGACAGGATCACCCCTACGCCACAGAGAGCAAACGCGACTGATTTAAGGAGTAATCCGGTATCATATTCCAACATCCGGCTGAGAATGCCCAACACTAGTAGCGACATTCCAACCCAGAACAATTGCCGATCGCTCAATGCCAGCCCATCTCGAATCAGACCGATCGCCAGCAAAAACAGCAGTATGTTGAAGATAAAGGTGGCGATATTGGCGATGGAGTGAACCTCAAAATGCAGGATAAAGACTCCAGCCATTAGCCCCAGCATGGCTGCCATAATGCCGCTGTTGATGAACTTTTCCTGAAAGCGCGATCGCCGTTTTTCCTGAAACAGCTCCAGCCATCCTAGCCCTGCGACGATGCCGAGCAGTAGCGCATCGATTAAAGGCTGCCAGTTGAGAGCTAATGCGCCTGAACTAGAAGCAAAGGTTGAGCCTTGCCATCCTCCTGCAAATGAGAACAGGTAGAGGCTGAAGCTGAGAGAGACGATCGATAGCTTACGAGCAATAGGCGAAAAAGCATCGGGCTGGGGAGTAGGAGCTAGACGAGGCGATTGAGAAAATCTCCAAAGTCTAGAGGTGTAGCTCCAGAGCAGCGCTGGAGGCAGGGTAAAGGCGATCGCCATAATCCAGCCAGAAGCGGGTGCATCCTGCAAGCTTAAGGGAACGAGATTGAGGACGAGAGCTATGGCAATGAGAATGGCGCTGAAGCCAAATAGAACGCGCGATCGGCTCCAGTAGGCAAGGGGTATAAAAATTAGGGAAATGACTAGGGGCATATGCATGACCAAAAGCTGTAATGGCAAGGAAGCTTGTCCGCTTGCCCAATTTAGACAACTTAGCCCATAGCCCATGCTGATCAAAATCAGAGAGAGAAAACTGAGGGATACCAATCGCAATCCATGAGCCATCATGGCTACGCCTAGCCCCCAAATCAGCAGTAGCTCATAAAAAGTACCGCTTTTATGAAACATTTGAGACATTAGGGCAAGATTGGCTCCCAAAGTTAGCCCACCTAGCAGCAGCAAACCCTGTCCTAATCTTTGGTAGCTGGTTTTTTGAGAGTTTTTGAGGGACGGCGATCGCCACAGATAAAATCCGGCTGCGTTGACGCCAATTAATAAACTCAGCAGCAGCGTCATCTTAAAGCCGCGAGACCAGGCTTGCCAATTGGCAGCAACAAAGGTGAGGACGGCTAGACCGAGCAGGATGCCACCCAAGCCCATTAGAATAATAATGAAGCGGTTGCTAGCGTCTTTTTCTAGGCTTTGAAGCTGATAGCGATCTGATAACCGATCGTATAGAGCGGCATCAATTAGCCCTTCTGACCACCATTTCTCTGATTCTTGGCGGAGCTGACGACGAAACTTTTCTGTCACCATTTTTTCTATTCCTATTTTTGTTAGCCCTGAGTGACTTTTGATAGCTTTAAGCTGTTATTAATGAAGAGAATGTTATAGACCCTAAGATATTCAAGTTCACTCAGGTTAATGTTAAGTTGGGGGACAGTTCATTGACCTGGTACTGCTTGAAGCATCTGGTACTGCTTCGAGGGCGATCGCCCTCAAACCTCTTCATCAATCAACAAAATTCTTGACATTCCTTGAGCTACTATCATCAGCAACCCAACGTTTTTTCAGTGTCGCAACTCAGCAAATTACGGGACAAAATCCTGCACTGTCCGTATTTTGTGACGAACAACCTCAATCGAGACTTTATCGGCACAAAGGGATTTTCAGTGGTATTTCGGCGATCGCACATCCCCGAAGTAGAGCGGCAGTTTCCCTTCTTCAAACGCTATCTAGATGTGGCGCTTCAGCCAGACTGCAACGCGTTTTATTTGAATCCCTTAGAGCTGCGAGCGGGTTCCCAAGTTTATCCCCATATCGATCGCTCTTTGCGTTCCTATTGCAAGACGATCGAGCCACCCGATGTAGTCACCGTTTTGTACATTCAGGTTCCAGAGGGAATGCGTGGAGGGGAATTAGTGCTGCGCGATCATCGGCGGCAGGTAGGAGAAATTAAGCCTCAGGCAAACTCGCTGCTGCAATTTCAAGGTAATTTAACGCATTCGGTAAAGGTTGTAGAGACTGTGGGCTTTCGGCTGAGCCTGGTTTGTGAACAGTACAATCTGGTGGAAACCGAGCTGGAAGAGATTCCAGAATTTACGGTGGAGTCTAGAGCCGCGAAGGTGAAGCCAAAGACCTAATTGAGCAGTGGTGTTTCAGATCAGAAATTCTAAAAATTTAATCTATGGGTGACCTGGGACTCGAACCCAGAACCAACGGATTAAGAGTCCGATGCGCTACCATTGCGCTAGTCACCCGATTGCCTTTGCAATTATAGCAAACTTTCTCTACGGTCAGCATTGCTTACCAGACAATCTGCTAGAGCATTTGCTAGAACAAGAAATAGCGCTGTGCCATCGGCAAAACGGTTGCAGGTTCACAGGTCAGCAGTTCCCCATCGGCACGGACTTCATAGGTTTCTGGATCAACTTCCATGTGGGGCATGGCATCGTTTAACTTCATGTCGCGTTTGGTCAACTGACGGATGTTGGAAACGGCAACCGATCGCTTGCTCAGCTTCAGCAGGTCGGGAATGCCTTTGGCGATCGCCGCTTGAGACATAAAGGTGAGGGCGGTGGAATGCATGGCACCCCCGTAGCTGCCAAACATAGGACGCATATGCACGGGTTGGGGCGTGGGAATGCTGGCGTTTGCGTCTCCCATTTGCGCCCAGGCGATCAGACCGCCCTTAATCACTGTTTCGGGCTTGACCCCAAACATAGCGGGTTTCCAGAGGCACAGGTCAGCGAGTTTACCGACCTCGACTGAGCCAACGTGACCCGCAATGCCGTGGGTGATGGCAGGGTTGATCGTGTACTTGGCAATGTAGCGCTTGGCGCGGGTGTTGTCGTTGCGATCGCTATCTTCTGACAGCGCCCCCCGCTGCTCTTTCATTTTGTGTCCGGTCTGCCAGGTGCGGATGATCACTTCGCCAATTCGCCCCATCGCCTGCGAGTCAGAGGAGATCATGCTGAAGGCTCCTAGGTCATGCAGGATGTCCTCAGCGGCGATCGTTTCTCGTCTAATCCGCGATTCGGCAAAGGCGACATCTTCGGGAATGCTGCGATCGAGGTGATGGCAGACCATCAGCATATCCAGGTGTTCTTCCAGGGTGTTGACGGTGTAGGGGCGAGTGGGGTTGGTTGAAGAGGGCAAGACGTTGGCTTCACCGCAGACTTTGATGATGTCTGGTGCATGACCGCCTCCCGCTCCTTCCGTGTGATAGGTGTGAATGACGCGATTTTTGAAGGCGGCGATCGTATCTTCCACAAATCCGGCTTCGTTGAGGGTGTCGGAGTGGATGGCGACCTGCACATCATATTCATCGGCAACGCTGAGGCAGGTATCAATATTGGCGGGGGTGGTGCCCCAGTCTTCATGCAGCTTTAAGCCCACCACGCCCGCCTCAATTTGTTCCACTAGCGCCTCTGGCTTAGCGGAGTTGCCTTTGCCTGAAAAACCGATGTTGACGGGAAAAGCATCCGCCGCTTGCAGCATCCGGTAGATGTTCCAAGGCCCTGAAGTGCAGGTAGTGGCATAGGTACCGGCAGCGGGACCCGTGCCGCCGCCAATTAGGGTGGTCACACCAGAGGCGATCGCCACCTCGATTTGCTGCGGACAGATGAAGTGAATGTGGGTATCCACGCCGCCCGCCGTGAGGATCATGCCTTCTCCGGCGATCGCCTCGGTGCCAGGCCCAATAATAATGTCCACATTGTCTTGAATGTAAGGATTGCCCGCTTTGCCAATAGCGAAAATCCTGCCGTCCTTGATGCCCACATCGGCTTTGACGATGCCCCACCAGTCGAGGATCAGCGCATTGGTGATCACCGCATCAACTGCGCCATCGGCATTGGTGATTGGCGATTGCCCCATGCCGTCCCGGATCACCTTGCCGCCGCCAAATTTCACCTCATCGCCGTAGGTCGTATAGTCTCGCT
>CASBQM010000750.1 GCA_949127645.1 Synechococcales cyanobacterium PMM_0036 | reverse complement strand
TTGCCCATGGATCTAAAGCAGATTGCGAAAGATACGTCCAAAACGCTCATCAGCTATTTGACGTATCAGGCGTTACGGGTTGTGATGGCGCAGTTGGATGAGACCGAACCGAAGCGATCGTACTGGCTCCGGCAGTTTACAGAGCGGGAAAGCATTCAGAACGGGGAGGCGTACTTGCAGGCTCTTTTTAAAGAGGAGCAGCGCCTTGCCTTTCGGATTCTGACCGTGCGCGAACATATTGCTGAGCAGGTGGCAGACTATCTGCCAGAGATGCTTCGCACGGGCATTCAGCAAGCGAATATGCAGCAGCGCGCCCAGCAATTAGAGCGGATGACGCAAGTTGATCCGGCTTCTGATTCGTATGTAGGCGATTTGCATCCAGAGTCGAATGAGCTAGAAGGCGATCGCTAATCTTCTCATCTACGACTCCAAAACTTAAAATTCATCACTCATAGAGGCATCCATGAAGACTTTACCTAAAGAGCGGCGGTACGAAACTTTTTCTTATTTGCCTCCCTTGACCGATGCGCAAATTGCGCGTCAGATTCAGTACACAATCGATCAAGGCTATTTTCCTTGCATCGAGTTTAACGAAGACGCGGCAGCTCAAATCTACTACTGGACGATGTGGAAGCTGCCAATGTTTAGCTGCAAGGCTCCCCAAGAAGTGCTGAGCGAAGTGCAGCAATGCCGCACTGATTATCCCAACTGCTACATTCGCGTGGTTGCTTTTGACAACGTGAAGCAGTGCCAAGTCATGAGCTTCATTGTTCATAAGCCTGGTACCAACAGCAGCAACAGCGGCTACCGCTACTAAGTGATAGATTCTGCGGGTCTTGATTTTTTAGACTCGTTGATTTGAATCCATTATGAATTGGGAGGTAGGATATCCTGCCTCCTTTTTGTTTTTTAACCCTACCTATTTCCCATGAGTTTCTATATTTCTCCTCGCTTCCTCAACAAGCTGGCGATCCATATCACAAAAAACTATCTCGATTTACCCAACGTGAAGGTGCCTTTGCTCTTGGGTGTGCATGGTCGTAAGGGGGAAGGTAAAACCTTTCAGTGCCAGTTGGCGTTCGATCGCATGGGGGTTGAAGTCGTGCATATGTCTGCCGGAGAGCTAGAAAGCCCGGATGCGGGCGATCCGGCGCGGCTGGTGCGGTTGCGTTACCGAGAGGCGGCAGATCTAGTGAAGGTGCGGGGCAAAATGGCGGTGTTGATGATCAACGACATTGACGCTGGGGCAGGTCGAGTCGATCAGTACACGCAGTACACGATCAACACGCAGTTGGTGAACGGCACGCTGATGAACATTGCCGACAACCCAACGAACGTGCAGCTTCCGGGCAGCTATGATTCTTCGCCGATTCAGCGAATTCCCATTATCGTCACGGGTAACGACCTCTCGACGCTGTATGCGCCGCTGATCCGCGATGGACGCATGGATAAATTCTTCTGGGAACCCAACCGTGACGATCGCATTGGCATTGTCAGCGGTATTTTTCAGGTGAATGAGGTGGCTCATGCCGATGTTGAGCGACTGGTTGACACGTTTCCTGAGCAGTCGATCGACTTTTATGGGGCACTGCGATCGCGTCTTTACGACGAGCAAGTGCAGAGATTAGTAGATGAAGTGGGAATCGATCGCATCTCTCTACGGGTGGTTAATAGCGCCGAAGCGCCGCCGGAGTTTCGATCGCCCGACTTTAGCTTGCCGCACCTGATTGAAGTCGGGCAACAAATGGTGCAGGAGCAAAAGCGAGTTCAGGATATGCGCCTCGCCGAAGAATATAACAAGGCTCTCTACTTCAATCGCAAGCTGGGAGAAACCGTCGAGTCCCGCCCCGAACCTGCAAACGGTTCCGCTGCTCCCGCCATTTCACCCCCCGGACAGTCTTCTAGCACACAGCTCACGGCGGACATGGTGACACAAATCAATCAAATCCTTCAACAGGGGCATCGGCTGGGCATTGAGTATGTCGATCAGCGACGTTTTCGCACCAATTCCTGGAACTGCTACGGCATGTTTGAAGGCAACGGTGCGGAAGCTATTGCCGCTCTAGAAGCTTGCTTGAGCCAACACCCCGAAGACTATATTCGAGTAGTGGGCATCAGTTTAAGCGATCGCCGTCGCCTATTAGAGCAGGTGATTCAGCGTCCCGGCAGCAAATAGATAACAAAAAGTTAGCCAATAAAAAGCCCCTGGTGTGAGCCAAGGGCAAGTAATCAGGGTGCATCTACCTCCTTTTTATACGAAGGCAAACCTACCGTAACCGGAATTTTTCTGAAAGCTTGGCGCTCTTCATTAAAGCTTAAAAATCAGAGCTTAAAAATCAGAGCTTAAAAATCAGAGCTTAAAAATCAGAGCTTAAAAATCAGAGCTTAAAAGTCAGAGCTTAAAAGTCAGTGTTTAAAGATCGTCGGAATCATTCGATCGATTCACGGGCGGGAAAGACCAGGAATATATTTCCTTATCAGGACATTGCTCTGAGCCATCCACGATCCCGTAGGGGTGCATGGCGCAAACTAGCATCGTGCCGCTGTAAACCTGACCGTGATAGTGCCGACAGCCAACGCAAGCCGGATGCTGATTAATCAGTGGCTCTACGGTGTGCATAATCGGCTCAGCCGCGCGATCGAGCGTAGCTTCAAAGCCCAAAAGCATTTGCAGCAAGGGATCAAGCCATTCGGTAAGCTGTTCATCCAGGCGATCGATATTGGGAGCCACCGTTTCTTCAAAGGGGGCAAAGGTTCGCTCTATTTCTTCTGCAACTTCTTCGGTAAATTCTAGGAGGGCATCGGCAGTTTCATCAACTCCCTTGCCGATCTCCTGGAAAAATTGATCGATGCCTTCTGTCACAGCTTCTAAGGCTTTTATCCAGTCTTGCTGCCAACCGTCCATAGATTTGATTTTGGATTTTGGATTTTGGATTGAGGTAATCTTGACTACGGCGATCGCAGTTTTAGTCTCTTACTCTTGTTTTAGCCGCCGCAACTCTTCCTGAAGTTTGGCAACTTGATCGCGCAGACTATCCACTTGAGGGGTTTGAGGAGATTCAGAAACCCGATTTTCGGGAGCTGCTGAGGCTTCGTCGTCCAAAATTTCGATGCGGCGTGGTTCAGTTGTAGGGGCAGCATTGTCTGAAGCAGCATCTTTTTGCGCTCGGCTGACCATCTCATCGACCATATGCTTGGCTTCGTCGGCAGTCATCTCGCCTCTCGCCACCATTTCATCTGCGATCTTTTGGGCTTGCGATCGCAATTCTCCTAAAGTCGTTCCTGCTTTTTCGGCTGCGTAGGAGGCAACGCCCACGCCCAGGTAAAAAGCTTTTTGCACCAAATCTCCAAAGTTAGCCATTTTGACTCAGACTCCTTAATACCAGAGCGCTATAGCTTTCAGCATAGGAGCAATTTGTGAGATTGCCCATACAGGATTCCACACCTGCTGTAGCGAGAAATCCGGCAAAGTCTGGTTCTGTGCTTAAAGGCAAAGATTTGAATAAGTGCAAAGACTTGAGCGATCGCTCAAATGCAAAAGACCCGGAGTTCACGCCTATTACAAGCATCCCGTATTGCTGCTACCTTCCGGTCCTGACAAAGTTTGGGCGTTGCAATCGCATAAATCCGAGTCCTCGTCAATACTAGCACAGTGAGGACGCTCATTTGCTGCAATATCTCTAGCTGCAATATCTCTAGCTGCAATATCTCTAGCTGCAATATCTCTATAAGACGATTAAAAGTTTGCCAAATAATATTAAGAAGCTAAGCAATATTAAGAAGATTTAAGACTTACGTTAGCTATTTTTCAGAAAATGTAAAAAAAAGAGGTTAATTTTGTTCCTCAGGATGCATTCTGATTTTTGATCAACCGGGTATTCTGGGCTTGTGTTCGGCATCAGAAGAGAAACATTTTGTGCTTGTAGAAATGTAACTTCTTTGTGAAATGATGTTACGATTATGAGAAATGTGATGGCTGAAGGAATTAGATCTTCATTTCTTTAAGCTCTTCATCTGTCAAGCACAGACCAAATGTAAAAGAATGTGTCGCCTTCACATCTAAAGTCCATCACTCTCAACGCCCACTGCACTTAACGCCCGTTACACCTGCTAGGTTGTGGCATCGCCATATTATAGTACATTTGTTCTAACCAGTTCCTCCACAGCTAGAGACGCGCTATGAAGACTACCTCAACCTCTGCTGACCTAGTACGCGCCTATCTCCGAGAGATTGGTCGCGTGCCGCTATTGACCCATGAGCAGGAGATTCTTTACGGTAAGCAAGTTCGCCGCTTGGCACAGCTTCACGAATGGAAAGAAGTTTTGGAAGATAAGATGGGTCGCGTGGCAACGCTGCAAGAATGGGCAGAGTTTGCAACCATCCCAACTGGAGAGCTGCAAAAGCTCATTGGTGAAGGTGAATATGCTAAGCGCAAAATGGTGGAAGCTAATCTGCGTTTAGTGGTTTCTGTGGCTAAAAAGTACATCAAGCGAAATGTCGATCTGCTTGATCTGATTCAAGAAGGCACGATCGGGATGCAGCGCGGTGTTGAAAAGTTTGATCCTACTAAGGGATACCGCTTTTCGACTTATGCTTACTGGTGGATTCGACAGGCGATTACGAGAGCGATCGCCGAGAAGGGTCGCACAATTCGTCTTCCAATTCACATTACGGAAAAGCTAAATAAGATTAAGAAAGCTCAACGGCTGCTCTCTCAGCAATATGGGCGGGCGGCGACTGCGGCTGAACTTGCGGCTGAACTGGAGTTGACCCCCAAGCAGGTACGCGAATATTTGGAACGGGCGCGCTTGCCTCTATCGCTGGATTTGCGGGTGGGTGATAATCAGGATACTGAGTTGGGAGAATTGCTGGAGGACACGGGACCTTCACCAGAAGAGTTCGCGGCTCAGTCGGCGCTGCGTTCTGAGCTAGAGCAAATCATGGCGGATCTTACGCCTCAGCAGCGGGAGGTTTTGTCTCTGCGGTTTGGTCTGGAGGATGGTCAGGCTTTGACGTTGGCGAAGATTGGCGATCGCCTCAGCATTAGCCGTGAGCGAGTGCGGCAAATTGAGCGTGAGGCGTTGACTAAGCTGCGTAAGCGTAGAGCGGATATTCGGGAGTATTTGGCAAGCTGATTTCAGGGTTTGGCTGGTTTGAGGGTTTGGCTGATTTTGGGGTTTGG
>CASBQM010000749.1 GCA_949127645.1 Synechococcales cyanobacterium PMM_0036 | reverse complement strand
TGCTGAGATCTACGATAAACATCTATGCTTCAATACTCTCCTTAAAAGCGGCTTAGGTTATTATAAGCATAACTAAAAAAATTCTCTATGTCTAGAGCTTGCACTATCCACCGGGAAGTGGTCTGGATGAAAACCCTTTTTTTTTTTTACCGGGATGGGAGCAAATAAAACAATTATAAATTACTTCACTAATATTCGAGTGCGGGTTATAATTTTGTCAAATACGAGGATGAATAGATGCCAATGACGAAGTTAGAGAAGTTTATTTTAGCACAAAACATGGCTTTTATGATATCGGTGCCACCGTCAAGCAACTTGGAAAAATTGTTAATTTTTTGTTTGGCGACAACAGCTAGAAAAAATACTCCATTCACAACAATCTTGCAGCTCACCTACGACCTAATGGAAAACCCATCTAATTTAGCTTCTTGGGCTCAAGAAGTAATGGGACACGATTTAGACTACAGTCAGGAGGAGTGGCTAGCGTTGGGAGCGATGGACATAAAAAATTCAGAAGAGTTTATGGCTAGTGTGTGGCAAGACTTGGAGAAGATGACTTTATAATATCGATCTATGACTAAAATTCAGGGTTGATGGGACTACGGCAATTTGCTATAATAAAATCATGAGCAAAAGCCGTCAGTCTACAAACAGGCTTTTTTAGACCTAGAAAATTAGGCAATAAAAAAATGACTTTAAATGTTGGACTTTTAGAGCAAAGTTTCCAGCGGATTAAACCTCGCGCTGATGAATTTGCAGTTAGCTTTTACGAAAATTTGTTTGCAGCTTACCCAGAAATGAAACCGCTGTTTGCCAAAACTGATATGGCAAAGCAACGGAAAAAACTGTTGAGTTCTTTAGTTTTGGTGGTAGAAAATCTCCGCAATCCACAAGCTTTAGCAGGAGTTCTCAAATCCCTAGGAGCCAGACACATCGGCTATGGGGCAATTCCCAAACATTACCCCGCAGTTGGGGAAGCACTGCTGATGGCGCTACAGTAGCATCTCCAGCAAAATTGGACTCCTGAAGTCAAGCAAGCGTGGGTAAATGCCTTCCAAGCAATTACCGCTCTGATGTTAGAAGGCGCAGGTGCAGAATATGCACTACAAGTTGTCCGAGATGAAAAAGCAGAAACCGTTAAGAAGCCTGAAGAAGTAACGGCAAAACTCAAGAACGAATCTCAGCCATTTCAGCCCCAATTATTAGTTCAGCGGTGGGGTGCAACCCTCAAACAAATTCTTCAAAAAGCCACCGACACTTTTTGGACACTACCGACATGGTTAATTGCTGTTGTTTCAGCCATCATTTTCACGGTAATCTTTGTGAGTGCCGATGAAACAACTCTGCTGGGAAAGTTTATGAGTGAATCTGATGCTCTCAGTCTCGTTATTGCATTAGTTCTATTTATCAAAGAAGCACCCGTTCGCCAAAAAGAATTTCACTACCAAGCTTGGAGTATCATTGATGCATCTTCCGGCGTCAAACTTAGCTATGCTAGAATTCTGGCACTCCAAGATTTGAATAAGGATGGTGTTTCTCTTAGAGGTATTAATGCTGCTGGTGCAGAGTTAGCAGATATTAATCTTCCTAGCGCCAATCTTAATGAAGCTAATTTGAGCGAAACCGATCTCAGTAATGCCAATTTGAGCTATGCCAACCTCAATAATGCGAACCTAACTCAAGCTAAAGTTTCTGGTGCCAATTTCAGTTATGCCAACCTTAGTTTTGCTCGATTAAGTCAAGCTAACCTGAACAATGCCAACCTCAATAGCGCTAACCTACTTTGTGCGGACTTGAGTCATGCCAACATGAGCGGTGTCAATTTGAGTAATGCTAGTTTGAGTGGTGCTAACCTGGATGGTGCCTACCTAGTTGGTGCAAATCTAAAGAATGCTAAAGTTAGCATTTCTGAACTGAGCGGTGCTGTACTTGAAGGTGCCATTATGCCTGATGGCTCAAAACATCGAGCCTCTGGACATGCCTAACAAGTTACAGGACTTACGCAGCTACGCTATATATGGCGCTCTCCAGTCACCAGTCTCTATTATTCTCTGATGGGTTTACGCCCAAGGCTCAGAATTTCCTACACCACTGCCTTAAGATTCTGGGCGGCTTCGTTCAATTTTTGTGTACCTAATTTAGTTTGACTAATACCGCAGGCAGTTTGGGTTGCCCCCTGGTTGATGCTGTTCATCGACTCCAGCACCTGCGCGATAGCAACGGCTTGTTGCTTGGCTGTTAGGGAAATTTCTTGAGCATTTACAGCAATGTTGTTGACAGCTTCCACAACACTTTCAACAGTTTTTATGCCGTCGTTCGCAAACATTACCGTGGAATTGGTAGCGTTTTGAATATCGATAACCAGGGCGTTAATTCGCTCGGCTGACTTTTTGCTTTGTTCGGCTAGTTTGCGAATTTCACTCGCTACAACGCTAAAGCCTTTGCCATGCTCCCCAGCACGTACCGCTTCCACTGCGGCATTAAGAGCCAACATATTAGTTTTATTGGCTAGTTCGCTAACCAGGGTAGATATCGAGCCTATTTGCTGGGTTTGTGTACTCAAGCGCAAAATCTGCTCGGAGATCTGCCCCACTTTCGCTCGCAGGCTAGACTCTCCTGCCAGGTTTTGCCTCTCCATCTGGAGACTACCATCTACTAGGGTTAACACTTGTTGGGTACGGGTGGAAGCCGCTTCGGCTTGCAAAACTGTAGCCCTTGATGAGGCACTTAATTCATTTATTGTTATAGTTGTTTGATTCACGGCAGCAGCTTGCTGTGCTGTGATGCGTTCCTGTTCGTCTAGGGCAGAAGCAATCTCCGAGGAAGAAGCGACAATGGTACCTGAGACTTGAATTAGAAGACTTGTAATTGTCCGAGAGATATACACAGAGAAGAAAATACCGATTGCTAAGGCAACCACCATAATAATGAACGAGGAACTGGTGACAAATGCCCCTGCTTGCTTGCTGTTAGCCGCGCTATCCCGACCAGTTTTTTCGACCATTTTTCCCAGTTCATCTAAGGAACGCTCTAGTTTTTTAAAACTTTTTTGAAATTCCGGTAATTCAACGAGCGCTTCTTTTATCCGTCCAGTACCTGCCAGATTAACGATTAATTGTGCCTTTGCTATATAATCATCAATGAGCGGGCGCTCGTTCATTATAGCGTTCTTCGTTTCTGGACTAAGAGTAAGTGCATCTAGTTTGTCAAAATATGCTTTGAAATCATTGCTATATTGCTTGATTTCTGACAGAGTTTCTTGTTTCTCAGATTCTTGATTGTTTTCTGCTGCTACAATTGACCTAAAGACCACAGCTCTCAGAGCATCGTGATCTTGGTCGGCTAAGGTCAAGTTTCGCTCGGCAACCATTTGAGTAATAAGCTCATCTTGGTTTTTGTTTAAAGTTACTGCTCCTAAATAGCCTGTGATGCCGAGGATGCCTAGTCCTATCAGTAATAAACCGCTAAGCCAACTTATCTTTTTACTAACAGAAGCGCTTTCAATTAGTTTTAACATTTTAACTTTCTCGCATAAAATTCGGTTTCGATCTGGTTAAGCTTTTTTTTGAATAAAGAAAATAAATTTACTAAGATTAACCCATTCAGTATTGTAGCACGCACACCGCTGTGTGGATGGTGGGTGACGCCAAGAGAGCTAAACGTGCATCCCTTCAGTACCCGAGGGAATTTCCCGCCTGGGTTGCTATCGCTGGGAATAGATTCCATTTAGGCAAACCGACGCTCTAGTCGTTGTGCCAAACTCCGGCAAAAATACTCTTGACACCTCTAGAAATTCTTTTTAGGTCTTCATCAAGCAGGGGAGGCAAGCTAACTCCTAGTCGGCTACCTTCTTCAAAATGCTGTCTGCTCTCAGAAGATAACACATACAGGGAGTAAATCAGTTCTCGTTCGAGACTGGTTGCCCCTCGTAAGCCTTCAAACACCATTTTCAGCGCCAGCAAGATATTCGTCACCTGACCGGGGACAGGTTTCCCTGTTTCAGACGCGCTAGAAAAGAATTGGCATTGTAGTCAGATGCGTTTGCCTGAGTAATTAAAAAAGTACGGGCAGTTTTGTAGTCCATTTAGTATTTGGGGCAAACGTTTGGTGTTGTTATTAGCAAGTTTGCGATTAGCTGACATATTGCACTCCGAATTAACCCGCCAGGGAATAAATTCCCGCAGCTTAAGCTAAAGTCCTCTCAAGAGGACTGAATGTAAAGGCTATACCAGTGGAGAGGATTCCTCTACGTGGGCGAGGTTTCCGCTCGGGCTGAAAATGGTGCAATATATCAGTTATTAATTATATCTCTGATAGCTACTTTTATGTTTGTACTGCAAAATCATCTGGCTCGATTCCCCAATTTATCCAGCGGATTGCCTCTCTAGCTGATTCATCCTCAGGCGGCACCCGCAGAACGTGGATAAAGCCCGTACTAGGGCAGGTCATTTTTAATAAGTAAATTGGCTCGACGTCAGCATTATCGATTTTAATTAGGGTGTATTCGTGCCATGAATCTAATTCAGTAGCACCTAGCTCTTGGCAAATTCTCTCGTAACCAATTCTTTGAATCAATACTCGCCTCACTTCGGCGTTATCCTCCTCTAAAAGCCATTGCGATCGCCATTGATTTGGATGCAGTTTCCCGTATTTTTCGGGCAAAATGACGCCGTGATAGGCGTACAGAGATAATCCTTCATAGACAATAACTGGCTCGCCTTCACCATGCAACCTTCCCTCGGAATCCAAACGAATGACTGATGGTTTGGGAGTGGCAACAGCGACTTCTTTAAAAGACCACCATAGCCCACAGTGTTTTGCAGCTTCCCAGCAACCTTTGAGCTTTGAGCAGTCTACACCGATGGCATCCAAATAAGCGTAAAAAGCCAAATCTCCCCATCGAAGGATACTCTCACAGTAATTTATGGTGACATCTTCAACAATATCGTTCCACTGATATTTGTAGTTATTAGCACTATGAGTTAAAACATCTTCATCAAAAATATCTGTTATTTGTTTCAATAAGGCTATATAAATGTTTTCCTGTATCCTTTGATTAATTGAATGCGAACAATCACTCTTAATCTTCATTTTTAGCAAAACATTGACATCAGCCTTAATACAATGGCCAATTAATGCACTGATAATATCCCAAATATGCTCGGTGAAAAAATGACCTATATCATCATTATTTGCCACTATCCATTCGAGCGCTGCGTAAGGATTGTCAAACCAAAGAATTTTTTTAGGTGGCATAACTCCAGCGCATTTATAGACGAGTAAGATGGCTGCTTCTGCTTTTTCTTTGTCTATAGGTGAAGTGTCTAAGGCAATTTTAATCCACTCATCCCGGATTGTGGAAATGAGGGCTTCTTGCTGGGGGGTTAGCTTATTAATTTTCGGCATAACAGGCTTGCTACTTTTTACCTAAAACCAAAAAAGTGGTGATATCATTCCAAATCCCCTGTTCTGTTTCTAATGCCTCCAGTTCTGCCAAATACTCCGCCTTAACTTGCTCAGTACTGTAGCAGACTGGGCATATATAGGGGCAACCACAGGGGGATTGCCCCTACGAACCACTATATGTAGAGGCAGTGCTACAGTACTGAATAAGTTTGATGTTGCAAGGTACGGGCAGTTTTGTAGTCCACAGTACTGTAGGACTAAAGCATATATGGGCAACCACAGGGGGATTGCCCCTACGAACTGCTATATGTAGAGGCAGTGCTACAGTACTGCTAGGACTAAAGC
>CASBQM010000748.1 GCA_949127645.1 Synechococcales cyanobacterium PMM_0036 | reverse complement strand
GTGGTCCCTGAAGACTGCCCGCCAAGTAGCAATACTGGCAGTGTGCGGGACACCCTTCAGCCAAGTGAAACTGCCAGTCCGCAGAGGGGGGAATGGGGCTGAGTTTGAAGCTGCTGGGCGGCGCGGTGACAATGGCAAGAGTTCGTTTGGCGATCGCATAAGTTTCTCGCTCAGTTTCTCCCCGCAGTCCGGTGAGGCGATTGCGCGGCAGTTCCTCTACGGGTAGATTCAAAGACTGGACGCGAGACAGGATTTTTTGTCCCCAGGGTTCTTCGAGAGCGGCAGGGGTGAAGAGAACGCGATCGGGCATCCACAAGCTTGTTTTGGAAGAAGCGGGTTTAACTGCAAAAGAAGAAATAGGGCGATCGATTGAGTTCAGCAAGATAGCACTATATAACTGTTCTACCTTTATTATCACACTCTCCCTCAAGCTGCAAAACCCTCTTAGAGAGCGGATGTTACGCCCTTATTAGTAGAGTTTTTGACCGCCTGAATACCCCAAAAAATTAAATTAGGCTCAAGTTTGATCTCAGCCGCGAGGTGAGGAAACTGCTGATGCAGCAAGTTGAGCAGCAGCAGCCGATCGCCTCCCGTAATAGCGATAGTACCTCCAGGGAACTGCTGGAGCCAGTCGGTCATAAAGTCTTGTAGTCCTGCTAGCAACGTATACAAAATCCCGCTTTGAATCGCTTCAGAAGTGCCGATCGCCCAACGAGAGGGTAGAGTGACTAGATCGGGCGAGTGCAGGGACGGCAGAACGGTATGTTCATGGAGCGATCGCATCTGAAGCTGAAGCCCAGGCAAAATCGCGCCACCCACTAGCCGAACCTGGGCATCTGCCCCCGTAAAGGTTAATGCCGTTCCGGCATCAACGACTAAAATAGGCACACCCAGAGTTTGAATAGCCCCCCATAGAGCCAGAGCGCGATCGACTCCTAAAGTGGGATAAAGCCCTGCGATCGGAATGTGCCCCAGCTCAATTTTGTAAGCATCTGGATAAGTTTGCCAAAGCTCAGTTTGGGCCGGCACCACTGAGGCAAACCACAAGGGTAAATGAGGCGGCGGCAGTTGAGACGGCAGATCCATCGCCAAATCCGTGGTCTCAGGAAGTAAAGAAATTGCACAAAAATCAAGCTGATGGGTAATGAGAGAAGCGATCGCCTCTCTTCCCAGGTGCGGCATATCCCAGGTGCTTTTCAGCAAAGTTCCTTCAAACCAGACCCAATGCAGCCGAGAGCTGCCTACCATGAGTCCTAGCCATGAGTCCGCTAAGCTCTGGGCTACCATGCTTTAAAGGGATACCATGTTTTAAACGCCATATCAGAATTCTCAACCATAGTCTCATGATTAGCATACGGTTCACGGTTGAGCTTTGAGTGAGGCTTCCTCGCTGTTCGCCCCCTCACCCCTCTCACTCCCCCACTGCGCTATGACTCTGGCATTTGGACGCGAAATTTGTGGCAATCTTCAGATGGCATCAGCGCGAGAATGGCTCGTCACCAACGGCATTGGCGGCTATGCTTCTGGAACGGTTGCCGGAAACCTGACTCGGCGCTATCACGGCTTACTGATTGCCGCTCTAAACCCGCCTCTGGGAAGAACGCTGATGCTGACTAAACTGGAAGAGGTTTTGCACTCTGGAAGCCAGGTCTACCCCCTCAACACCGATCGCTGGATAGACGGCAGTGTAGAGCCTCAGGGCTACCGCTACCTTGAGCATTTTGGTCTGAATGGCACGGTGCCCACCTGGCGATTTGCCTGTGGCGATGGGCTGCTAGAAAAGCAAGTCTGGATGCAGCAGGGAGCCAATACAACCTATGTCCACTACACGCTACAACGCGCCAGTCAGCCTGTGGCGCTGTTGATCAAAGCGTTTGTCAACTACCGCGACCACCATGGCAACGTCCGGAGTCTGGGCTGGCAGATGGCGATCGATCGCTTAGAGCAAGGAGTATGCGTCACAGCTTTCCCTGGAGCCTCACCGCTGTATTTGCTGAGCGATCGCGCCGAAGTCATCACGCTACACAACTGGTACTACGGCTTTGATTTGGCGACGGAGCGATATCGCGGCTTAAACGATCGAGAAGATCACCTCCATGTGGCAACTTTTCACCTGACGCTGTATCCGGGTGAGACAGTAACGCTGGTTGCCAGCACGGAGGCAAAACCCGACTTACAGGGGGCGATCGCCCTGAAGCAGCGCCAAACTCACGAGCAGCGATTGCTCAACCTTTGGCGCACCGAGCGTCCCGTTGCGAGTCGAGACATTCCCACCTGGATGAATCAGTTGGTTTTGGCTGCCGATCAGTTTATCGTCAATCGCACGGTACCCGTTGCTGAGCCAAAAACCGCCCAGCCAGAAACCGCCCAGCCAGAAACCGCCCAGCCAAAAGCTGTTTTACCAGAAGCCGCCCTGCTCAACGGCAAAACTATTATTGCGGGCTATCCCTGGTTTAGCGATTGGGGACGCGACACTATGATTAGTCTACCCGGTCTGACGCTGGCGATCGGGCGATCAGAGGTGGCAAGGCTGATTCTCCGCACTTTTGCCCAGTATGTCGATCAGGGGATGTTGCCTAACCGCTTTCCCGATGCGGCAGAAGTACCGGAATACAACACGGTAGATGCCACCCTCTGGTATTTTGAGGCGATCCGGCAATATTACCAGGCGACTCAAGATGATGATTTGCTAACAGAGCTGTATCCCGTGCTTGCGGAAATTATTCACTGGCACTGTCGCGGCACTCGGTTTAATATCCATCTTGATCCGGTAGATGGTCTGCTCTATGCGGGTGAGGCGGGTATCCAGTTGACTTGGATGGATGCCAAAGTGGGCGACTGGGTGGTGACTCCGCGCACGGGCAAACCGATCGAGGTGAATGCCCTCTGGTATAACGCCCTAAGAACGATGGCAAAATTTGCGCGGCAGTTAAGCAAGCCTCATCAGGAGTATGACGCGATCGCCGATCGCACTCTAGCCCGCTTTGTGCGGTTCTGGAATGATGATTTGGGCTACTGCTACGACGTGCTAGACACCCCCACAGGAGACGATGCAGCGCTGCGACCCAATCAAATTTTTGCCGTTTCTCTCCCCGAAAGTCCCCTAACTCCCGTGCAGCAAAAAGGCGTAGTGGATATCTGTGGGCGATCGCTCCTCACCTCCTACGGTCTACGCTCTCTAGCCCCTGACCATCCACAGTATCAGGGGCATTATGGCGGCGGTCAGCGGCAGCGAGACGGAGCCTACCACCAGGGCACAGTGTGGGGCTGGCTGCTAGGTTCTTACGCGATCGCTCATTTCCGCGTTTACCAAGACGCTGCTCAGGCGCGGCAGCTTTTGGAACCTATGGCAGACCACCTCTGTAATCACGGCATCGGTAGCCTCAGCGAAATTTTTGATGGTGATCCGCCCTTTACTCCCCGTGGCTGCATCGCTCAGGCATGGACAGTTGCGGAGGTGCTGCGTGCCTGGATAATGATCGAGCAAGGATAGCTTGCCTCCTACATCAGAAGGCTTTTGCAATTTAGAACTCAAAGCCCAAAATCCAAAGCCCAAAATCCAAAATCCAAAACATTCTTCATTCTGGCGGCAAGTCTAGCGCGATCGCCCCCAAAAGTCCCTTGCGAAAGTCATTGAGGATCTGCACAGACGTGCGCTCTTTATTCCCCTGATAGCGCTGTTCTGCCAGAGTTTCTAGATAGCTTTCTCCCGTCATCGTCGTTGAGTCAAGACCGTAACGCGATCGCAAAGGTGCTTCAAATGCCACCTCTGGAGCCTGGGTCTGCAAGAGCTTAAGGCGATCGATAAAAGCTGCCGCCACCCGCTGATTGTCGTAAGCCGCTTCGCCAATGTCATCACAAATGGCGAGTTGTAAAGCCGCCTCCTGATCCTCCATCCGCGACGGCAATACACCCGGCGCATCCAGCAGCTCTAGCTGATCCGAGATTCTGACCCAGCGCAACTGCCGTGTGATGCCCGGACGACGGGCGCTGTTAACCACCTTGCGCTTCAAGAGACGATTAATCAACGCTGATTTACCCACATTGGGAAAACCGATCACCACTGCGCGAACAGGGCGAGGCAACATATCCCGATCGCGCCTTCTGCGATTCATCCGATCGCCCGTATCTTTGGTCGCCTGCAACAGCACAGAAATACCTTGACCCTGATTGGCATTAGTGAAATAGGGCTGTACTCCCTGCGCTCGAAACCACTCTGTCCAGGCCTGCTGGACTTGAAGCGGAATCATGTCCACGCGGTTAAGCACCAGCACGTGTTCTTTACTACCAATCCAGTTTTCAACCTGGGGATGACGCGAAGACAGCGGAATTCGGGCATCGCGCACTTCTAAAACCACATCAACTTTCTTAAGCTGCTCGACAAGCGATCGCTCAGCTTTGGCAATGTGACCGGGATACCACTGAATCGGAGGGGAAGTCATTCTAATTAAAATCTCTCTGGCTAAAATCTCTCTAGTTAAAATCTCTGTATTGATGGATCAACGCGGTAGAAAACTGAGAAGCCTGTTCATGGGCTTCTGCATATTCTTTGCCGCCCAGCATTACATCACCATAGTATTCATAGGGTGTTGTCCCATAAATGGGTAACGGATCATCTTCAGGATAGTCTTCTTGAGCTTCCTCAACTCGTGCTTTAAGCTGTTTCACCGTAATCCGCTGAGCCGGAAAGTAGTGAAGATTGGCTGCCGTGCCTTCTAAGTAAGGCAATGTAGGGTCAATAATGCGATCGCCTAGCTCTAACCAGGCGTGCTCTACTGGACTGGAAGGCTTGCCCGCATTGACCAGAAAGCCCTGGATATAGCTCACGCCCTCGGTGGTAATTGCTGCCTGATAAGCGTTTTCAAAAGGCGATTCTGCCTTACCTTTAATGCGTTCAGCGATCTCTTTGGAAAGTATCTCATCTAGTAATTGATTCATAATTGTAGGTTAAATACCGATAGGTATATGACGATAGATATAGATAGGGTGTCTTCTGTATAGTCTCTCTGTGTAATATCTGGGCTTTACTCAGTTTATATGGTTTATCCAAGTTACAGGATTTGATGTAGGAGCATGGGCGGATGAAAGCAGCAAGGGCGATCGTTTACTTAAAAAGCTCTGCCGAAACGGAGATGATAACCGTTGAATTTAGATGTTGGGAACACCTCTATGCGTCGATTCAATGGATTCAGTGTACAAATCCGGATAAAAAAGCAGGGCTAGAAGGAATGATTAATCCCATTCCTCAGAATTTTCCGGTCTTTGAATGGCAAATATCCCCAAGCGATCGCTTGGCACCTCCAGTAGCTAAGCCCAAACCTTTAATTGTTCAATAGCGGTTCAGCGCGCGCCAGAGCTGACAAAATCACAGGATCAACGGCAGCGATCGTTCAACGTTAGTCAAGCTAGGTAGAAAACCGAGCGCAGGACTGAACTTCTGTCGAGCCAAAGTCTGGCTAGATATCGCTTAAGGACAGGCTTGGACAGTCGGTAGCCGCGATCGTGATTCAAATTGCGATTGAATTATATCCATTTTATGGACTCACGAGTAGAATTGATATGTGAACATATCGTTGGTGACATAAACATGGCTGTAGCAACTGGCAGACGACCTAAAGCAATTAGTGTTTCAAAGCAGGCGGTGGATCAAGCAGGTGCTCTATTGGGTCAACTGCCAGAAAAGCCCAAGGAAAACTTGTCTCTTCGAGACGCTATTGACCAACTTCAAGAAGAGATCAAAGAAGCTTTGTCTAAGGGCTACACCTACATTGATTTGGCGGGTTTGCTGGCAAACAAAGACATCTTGATCAGTCCCGCAACCCTAAAGCGCTATGTTTCTATGGGGCGCGGTAGAGCAGCTCAAGCACGCAAAGAAGCTGCGGTCAAAACTCCTCGCCGTCGCAAGAATGCCGATCTGACGGAGACCGAATCGGATGCCTCAGCAGAATCTGCGACGGCGGCTACAGACTCCGGTCAGCGCAAGCGTCGTAGCACCAAGACTGCTGAAGCACCCCTGGAAGAAGCTCCCAAGACTGAAGCGAAACAAACGACAGGGCGACGGCGCAGCTCTGCCAAGCCAACCACCTCAACTTCAACGTCTGGTAGAGGACGCAAAAAGTCGGGAACATAGTCTGTTCTCTGACGTTGTGACACGGGTATCCTCTATGGGCTATCAAGGCTTCGCAAGCTGCTTGTCCTATTAACTTAGCAGCTTGAAAGAGGGCATTTACTCTCACCCTAAATCCCTCGCCTCAAAAGCTATCCATTACGCAGATCTTTCTGAGACCTTTCAGGGCTTTCAGAAATTTTTGCGTAATGGACAGCCCAGAAAGGGAGAGGGCTTTCCGATTTGGCTCCCTTCTCCTCCAGGGAGCTACTGTGTACACACAAGTGAAATCTGAGCCAGTTTCTATTCCACAAAGATAGACTCAAACTGCCGCAAACTATGTACTAGAGTCAGCATTCTAAAGGGACGTTGGGACGATCTCGACACACCCGCACCAAAACATAATTTTGCGCATCCGGCACCCTTGCCCATTCCTCATACAAGTCACTCTCCCGATCGCCAGTACGCGTCGCCAGACGCACACCCCTAGCCCGGAAGCAACGCTCTGAGCGTTCAGCAGATAAAAGCCGATTGAGGACAAGGAGTCCTCAATCGGCAAGCTTTGATATCGCCATTAATGCTTATCGGCATGGTCTAATGCCCTTGTCCTTTTGCTTCTCTAATCAGTTTGCTGGTAGTGGGAGCAATCCTGACAAGAGCCGCTGGGATTGACAGCACAGCGAATATAACTCGATCGCGCATTAAATTTACAGGTCAAGTCGCCAATCATGTAGCCAACGCCCTCGACATAATGTTGATCAGGCGATCGCTGAAGGGAATGCTGAAGAGAAGCCAATCCTCTAGCGGCAAAAGAGTCGATCGCTAGTTGCAGCCGTGCTTCGGCTCTAGCGCTAGATTCTCGCGCAAACCATAGCGATAGCAGTGAGGGAGTCAGACCTAGGACAATGATGAAAAACGTGACCATCACGGGATTCTCAACTGTCGATTAGCGTTGGCTTATTTACAGAATAATCTGAGCGTTCAACTACACACAAACGGGCTGGTTGATCGGCTCACCCGTCAGGCTGAAAGGTCGAATAGTGGTAATTTTGACAGGCACAGTCTGACCCTTAAGCTGAGCAATATCCCCCTGAAAGAAGGTAAGACGATTGCCTCTGGTGCGACCCATCACCTGAGTGGGGTCTTTGAGGTTTTGAGCTTCTACCAGAACCTCCTCAATGCGACCTAGATATCGCTGCGATCGCTCTCCCGCCTGCGCTGACACCAGATGATTGAGCCGCTGGAGACGATCGCTCTTCACCTCTTCACTAAGCTGATTGTTCCACAGCGCAGCAGGGGTGCCGGGACGCGGCGAATAGGCAGCAGTATTAATCAAGTCAAAGCCGATATCTTCAATCAGCTTCAGGGTATTCTCAAACTGGGCTTCGGTCTCGCCTGGAAAACCCGCGATCGCATCTGCACTAATAGACGCATCGGGCATATAGCGGCGAATCGTGTTGATAATCCGCAGATATTTCTCACAGGTATAGCCCCGCGACATGGCTTTTAGCACGTCATTATCGCCCGACTGGAACGGAATGTGGAAATGCTCACAGACTTTAGGCAGCTCTGCACAAGCCCGGATCAGCCGTTCGGTAAAATAGCGCGGGTGGCTGGTGGCAAATCGGAGGCGATCGATTCCCGGCACGTCATGGACAAAGTACAGCAAGTCTGTCAGCGTGTGCAGGTGCCGACCATCTACTGCTGACCCTGGCAAATCGCGCCCATAAGCATCAATATTTTGCCCCAGCAATGTCACCTCCTTGAAGCCTTGCTGTCCCAAGACCTCCATTTCGGCACGGATGGCTTCAGGCGTACGAGATTGTTCTACGCCCCGGACGTTAGGTACAACGCAGTAGGTGCAGCGCTCGTTACATCCGTAAATCACGTTGACCCAAGCCGTTACGGTGCTGTCTCGCCGAGGCTTGGTGATATCTTCGACAATCTGAATAGCCTCTGTTGCCACCACCTGATTACCGCTAAATACTTCCTCCAGCAGGTCGCGTAGCCGATGGGCGTGTTGTGGTC
>CASBQM010000747.1 GCA_949127645.1 Synechococcales cyanobacterium PMM_0036 | reverse complement strand
GATTCAATAAAACTAAATACGTCCGATAGGGGTATTCGGATATTGTCATCACTTTCGTCAATAAAATTTAAAAGTTTTAGCTTGCCAAATAGTGAAAAGTATTCTCCAAGTTTTACTATTTGCCAGCCTTTTTCACGACCATCTTTCCACCACTCTAGCCAGTCCAAACCTAATAGATTGACAAAAAAATCAAATAACCCCGTTATGGACACCCCAATAATAGGGTCTAGTTCGTGGCTTTGTGCATACCTTGGTGTGGTGAAACGATAATTCAATAAAGAAGCCGCTGAAATGCTTGCGGCTTCAAAAGCTTTACCCTGTTCACCAAGGTCTAGTGGGTCTAGCCTATTTAGATGAACGTCCGAAAGATTACAGAAAAAGTTTGAGCCAAAGATCTCTGCACATGGGTTCAGTGAATACCGAGAGAGCCTGTGGTTTACTTCAGTCTTAGGCATGGTCGGGTACTTTATTTTGAACCATTCTTCTATTCTATTTGAAGAATAAAATTGTAAAAAGAATGGCTTATCAAAAACGTCTTTAAAAAGATCGTTGTTTGCCCTAGCTATAGCCTCTCCAGCCCATTGAATAGCACCTTCTCCTGTGTAAAACTGTTTTCTGACTGATTCTAGGCATTCTTCTCTAGATGGTTTATGGTGAAATATTCTAGTCTGGTTTGCCATTCTTAAGGCATTGCGATCGGGATCTATCCGCCAATTGCCTTCTGAAGATTCTTGCCACAAGTTTTCTTTGGCATTGGCAAATTCTTTATCACCACTATCACCTTGTTGGATCATTGCAGATCTACGAATATTTCCTGCCACTACGGTAAGAGCAGCTTCTCCAGTCAGTAAGCAACATTCAACAGAAGTTAACTTTCTGCCTACAGCTTGGTTCAGTATGTTAGCGCAACGAAAATAAAGATCTGAGAGTTTACCTGGATTAGCTATCCCGCCAAAACCTTTTAACGGTTCTCCAGCACTACGGACATTTCCAAGGTCTACAACAACATTTTTGATAGGATATATGTCGCTAGATGCCTCCAATAAACGTAAGTAAGAGTGTACCCATCCACCACGACTATCGCCCACAACAATAGTTAAAGTATCTTCAGATAGATGAAATGATGTTTTTTCTTGTCGATCACTTTTGGGATATACGCCAATCTCTGTTGATATTGTGACGTTCAAGTGGTTCTTGATTACGGGTAGCAGGTTAATATATTTTTCTTCAACCACTACACCAGTACCACAGCCCATCATAGCTAAATCCATTACCAGTCCAAAAGCTTCCCAATCAGTCAAGTTTGTCCCTGAACAGTTAAAAGCACCAGGACAGTTTATGGCGTCATTTAACCATTCAGTCCCACCGACCCATAAGAACCTGCCTGAAGTGATAGCTTTAAGCTTTATCTGCATCTCCAAGATCAAAGATGTCTCTGCCTCTGAAAGGTTGCCTATTTCGGTTAATCCCTTTGTAGTCCTAAGACAAACTTCGTTCCAGGTTTCTGGCGTTTTATCGTTGACTCTGCTATATGTTCTGTAAAAAACAGGGTTAGCCGTACTTATCTCGGTTGGAAAATGCGTCATTTGCTTGATTTTTCTAAAATGTGACGATCGTAGCTTGAAACTGGTGAACACCCGGCGCTCTGTTGAAGCCAAAACTAATGGTGTTCGTATCTAGTAAAGATTCTTCGCAATCGACCTTACTTCTTGCTGATGTGCTAGGATTAATCTGCCATACATTAGAAACAACGTTCCAAGTATTAAAGTTATGTGCGATCGTAAACAAAGTAGAAGATCCGTCTCCCAGCAAAAAACTATTTCCGTTGATCTGAGCCGGAGCTGATACTGCTTTAACTGTCGCCCCATCAAAATAGTAAAGTGCTGGCTTACCATTGACCAACAAGTAAAAAGTATAGCCAACTTGATCGGGCAGTAATCCAGTGGGAGACTGCACCAACACAGGAAGTCTTACATTGAGTAACTGGTTAAAATCTGCGTCTAAGTCACTCTTGAGTAATCGGGTATATGGAGGTGCCATTTAATTAAAGTAGATAGTACCTAACATGGGTGTGTCACTAAATATCTTAACTTGATTTGCGTCTATATATTCATAAGCTATATCACCTATTCTGGGTCTTGACCCTGGGAACATTGTCGTATCTACATATGTTACACTAGGAAACTTGTCCATGCCATGATAAACGGTAGCTTCATATACTGGAATGGTAATGTCATGCTTGTAATTTTTATCTCCACCAATCGCAATTATTTGATCTATTTGGAGCGAAATTTTTTGGATCAGGCTTGCCAAGCTTCCTGGTGTTAAAGTTAAATCTAAGGTGGTCATAGATGTACGTGTAATCAATTCTAGTTGGTTAAGCTGTCTAGTTAGCTGTTTTATCCATTGCTGGATAAAAGCTTCTTCTTCCGGTGTCGTGACCCCGGTTGACAAAGATAATGGTAAAGCGTCAAATACAAAGCCATAGGCTCCGTCTTTTGTCATCACCAGACTACTCACATCCAAGTAATCAATAATTTTATCTTCAAGAGCTAATGTTATATTAACGATGTCGTCATTCACGCCGGAATGAAAAAGAAACTCTAGATATAACTTAGTGTACCCGTTGGCAAATGAGAAGGACATTGCTCTATCAGGTTCTTCAGAACCAGGAGCTTTGACCCAAAAAACTGTACTAGGCTTCAATATATATAATGCGGTTTTTGTCTCTACAAATAAACTCCAACTATTTACGTCCGATATTTTTTTTAATAATGGATAAGCATCAAAATATTCAGATTCATTTATGGGTGTCACTATGTCTGCCCATTGATATGGCTGAACATTTTTGTTCGTTCTTATCGGGTTGCAAAGATCTACAAAATCTGAATCATAGTATAAAGAGTCAGACTCTAGCGTGTCGATCGCAGAGAACGTGTCAACAGGAAAGCCTAATCTACAAGAATAAGTGTCTTGTTCTTTACAATAACTAATCTCTGGAGGGTAAATCCCGTCAATAGGCATCGGGGTATCGTCATCATTTGCGGGAATTACCCAAACTTCAACGAACGGCGGATAGGCAGAACCTAAGCCAGTGGGGTAGACATTGCCCATACCGCTCCCATACAAAGGAACACCAGACCCATACATATTTTCTATATGCAAAACTTTATATTCTGAAATATATTTTGTAAATAAAGATCTTTGTAGCTCTAGCACATCATCTGGTATCTCGGCTGGTTCATACCCATTGTCTTCTTTTTGGCAAGTGATTCCGCTACCTTGATCGTAATACTCTCCGATAATATTGGCTGAGTAAGGCAACGTGGCATTATAAGAAGTAAAATAGTTGGCAACCTTGAACGGTAAGACCAAATTCAAGACTTTCTTGTAAAGAGGATACTTCTGAGTGTCTCGTTCGAGGTAAAGGGCATCGCTTACTAGATCGATCGGTAAATGCAACCAACCAAAAACAAATGGCTGTACGTAGGCATTCCATATCTCTGGGTTCAACGTAAAAATATTTGGAAAAATTAAGTTCCAGTCGTTGGGCGTTAAATGGAAGTGCATCCTTGGTCGTCTTGGACCTAATCGGGACTTATCGTAATATTGATGACGCTTAGAAGTTATTGTTGAGGCATCTTTCAGCACCTGAGTTTTCGGTAAAGTCTTTGTCCACGAGGTTACGGTAGTAAAATTTTCTTGATAAAGGTAATTACTATATTCGCCTAAAGGTAAGAACTTTTTATCTTGCCATATCTTCAGAAAATCAACATTATACCTTGTACCCCAGGAATACCAAGATGGAGGCGAAATGGTAGGGTGCTTGCCAAATGGTAAGTTTATTGCTAACTTTGCATTTGTAGAGGCATCCCATAACAGCCATAAACTTATGGCTTGTCTGATACCTGCTTCCGTTCCTTTGATCTGCCAGTAGTTGCTGGCGGCTTTGATCAAATTAACTTTTGGTTGTATAGCCCAATCTGGGTTCAAACCAATACCTAGCCATTGCTTGCCTATAGTGCCTAGTCCAACAAGCTGACCCAGCCAATCTAAATGGTCATAAGATACGGGATGATTTGGATCGTAAAAGAACTCTTGTTGGGATAGCGCTCGATAAATATCATCATACTGGGACTGTAAACCTTGGTCGCAAATGAACTGGAGTACCCCCTGGGAATCTCCTATCTGGGCATAGATGGGTAGATTATCAAATATCCGTCTTGAGTAGTTCATGATTTATGTGCAAAATCGGTTCAAATATTGCTCTCTAATCGTGTCACGGCCATTGGCCTATTGTAGACATGACAACAACCTGATCTCGTTAGTTAAGGTCACAAATTTTCAGACACTCTTAATATATGTATGGTAAAGTTTGCAGAATGCAATATATCTCTGCCTCCCTTTGTATCACCCATATCCTTGGCAAAAGTGATACCACCTTTAAACTGGAGTCCAACATCAAAGCCAAAAGCTTCAAGATGCAGAACTCCCTGGCAATAGATTTTATTGATTAATGCATCTGCTATAGTCTTGCAGTCTCCGTGACTGTGAGCGATTACTGTAACCTCGATCGGATAGTCGCAGGCATAGACCAATGTGTCATAAGCTAGTTCTTCTTTACCCAACACCGCATCATTCCAAAAAGGACGGTGAAAGTTAATAGGATCTTTCCTTCTTAACAGGACCACAGGGATACTAGATATTTGGTATAAGATCTCAACAAACTCTATTATTGGGATAAATTCAAAAATGATTTGTACTATCTGAGGCTCGATCGCATAGGAAGCTTGTATTCTGATGGACTGGTATTCGTCTTGAACTAAAATGCCTGTTATGGGTTCAGAACCGATCGGCTGGATAAAGATATTTTTTACTTCTGAAAAAGAAATCAGGGGTGGAGCTGGCAAAGATAGTCCATTCTCTAAGAAAGCTGTCCAAGCAAATTGGATAGGGACTTGTAAATACTCTGGCAAGGCAAACTCCATGATGTGAGTTAAAAGATCTTGACTTATCTTGTACCCAATCTTTATCTCTGTAACCTGCTCACCGTATGGGACTCTGATCCTAAACTGAATGGGACCGTACCATTTAGCTAGTCCTTCCCTAATAATGGCTGGATCGTGAAATACTGGTAAAGATCCTTGATGCCATTGACCGTCTTTAAAATATATCCAATTCTGCAAGCTGTCAATTGCCGCACAAGATATTGATCTTTGGTTAGTGCCAATAACCTCAAAACCAAGATATTTAACCAATAAGCCAGGACTTATTAGTGGCGTCATTATCTCGCCATAATTGTTGCCTCTTGAAACAGAAAAATACGCTTGGTCGATTTCAATATGCAATAATTCAGCAAAACTGGATAAAGTATTAAAAGTTTTGACTATCTTCATGCCTTATTTATTTCCCAAAACTTTTCTAGCTTGGCTTTTAGAAATTTATTTGTTTTTTCCAAGGATTTACCCCATGAATGTCTTCCCGGTACATAAAGATGGGTTGTACTCGATCGCAAGTGGATACCATGTTCAGCTAAAAAAGATCTTTGTTCTGAAGTTACATAGATCAAAGCTCCTTTATCCTGAACAATAGCGATTTCTGTTGGTTTTCCTTCCAATATGCCAAATGTTGCCACAAAGATAGTTTTACTGTTGGCATAAGATATTCTGATGTGGTTCCGGATACCGCTTCCGTCCGGCTCTCCAACTTGACGATACAAATGTTTGGTCACTTCGCTTAATTCAGGAAGTTCCCCACCTGGTCGTCCTTGGTGAGCCAGATGATCCCTATAAACTCTGTCCATCTCAGTCGCAGCTTCTTTCATGGCTTTTGTCCCAAAGTCCAAAGCCTTCGCAGGAAGTGCGGCTAATTTAGCGTCCAGATCATCCCATTCATTTTTATCTATAGTTATTTTCATGCGTTCAAATTAGGACTGAATGCACCACCAATACCATGACCTGTTTCTGCTGGAACATTTAGTATCTCTCCTGGCTCAAGATCAAACACAGAGCCAATCTTGTTATCTTTAAGTAGCTGACGGTAATTTTTTGGATCGCCTCCATTGCTCATCAAAAAATAAGGCAACAATGTTCCATCATAGGGAATTGTATTTTGGGCTTGCGGTTGTGCGATCGAAACTCCATACTGGGTAATAGGTGTACTTCTCTGACTCAAAATTACGATGCCGTTCATTATGACCCTCCTAGATCCTTGGTTTGATATGTCAGCTTTTCTGTCCTTAGCCGCAGAAAAAGGTGATAATCTTCAGTTGTGCATAAAAAGTATAGCGAGAGAATCTGTCGTCAAATATGGCTTAAACGAAAAGCCTAAGATGAAGTGCCGTATTTTGACCCATGCCTATGTGATACAAGAAGAATTTTCTCAAATCCCAATCGCTGTTGGTCAGCAACCGCTACAGTTTGGCAAATATATTGCTTGTATATTTCCCGAAGGCTTCTCCCCATCCGAAGTTAACTCTGACTCATTAATGGTCTACAGAGGTAGACCGTATCAGTCAGAGCTGATTGAACCAGTATCGCATCTAGACCAAATCCTTCTATACAAATATCGGTTAATCCCAACCAACAGCGCCGCAGATTTGTTTGGTTATGACAATTCGATCGTGGAAATTTCAACCTAGATTTGATAATTAATCTGAAAGTTTAGGTTTGCGGCATCACTAGAAGCTGTATGAATCTTTACCTTTAAGCTATCCCCAATGGATACCAGGTTGTTTTGTGATGCCTGGGTTACGGATGGGGTCGGAGAAAAAACGGAAAGATTATCCAAGCTTGTTGGATTTTCGTTGATGGTTATAGATACGTTGCAATTGCCTACATCTAGGCTAAAAACAGCAGATACAACCCGAAACCCAATTAAAGAATTTAACAATACTTGAATGATCTGTCCAGACTGAGGAGTCTCGATCGTTCCAGATAATGAACTTGGTGGAGCTACATAAGGCGTATAGCCAGGTAGTGGCTTATCCATCCATTCCCCAGTAGCTTGGTCAATAGTTAAATATTTATTATCAGTCATACATTCTCCTGTTTAATCGTCTTTTCTGTCAGAATAGCATTAAGTCTTATTCCACTGCAATCGGAAAATCGGTTAGATGCTTGACACTGCTATCAAAGATCATTTCAATAAAAGTTTTGCGGATATTACTGCGGCGGCAGATAGTCCATCTAGTAGCCCTTTTTCAAGGCAAGTAAGATTGCCGACATCCTTAAGGCAATCAAATCTAGTCGGGGACAGATCCGGGAGTAAGTCATCTTTTCAATATCAAGGCTATTTTGAACGATCTTTAAGTTCTACTGACTCCAAAGGCTTGAAAGAGTTAGAGGACATAAGCAAAACAGTTTTATTTGACCATGCTATTGAACGGATAAGCAATGCAGTAGCTCACATGGCCTGGACGATCTCCGTTCCACCGGAGGGACAAGATAATCCGGACACGATAAAAAAAGGCAAAGAACTGACTAAAGCACTATCAGAGCCAAATTTAACTTTTCACGATACTTACACAAAATTAGTTAAGGCTATAGTTAGAGATCTTTTAGTGTATGGAGCGGCTGCGATCGAGCGTAAGCCAGCTAACGGTACTAAATCACAACCGTTTTGGTTATTTCCGATAAAGGTTCCATATTTAAAAGTAGAGCCAACCTGGGAACCGCACTTAGAGGGAGTCATCCCTAGATATTGGTATTGTCCAAATACGTTTCATCCGGCAGAAGGACTACCTTTATACAATAAGGATGCTTTCATTATTCAATCCAGAGTAGACTCTGATGAGTGTATCCCGCCTTCGCCAGTGCAGATTGCCTTTGATGACATGTCTGTGTGGCTGGGGCTTCATGCTTATCAAGGAAGAACGGCATCTCAAGCCGTAAGGGATTTCTTGATTTGCTTAGAAGATGAAACTAGCGAGGGGTTATCAGCCTTCAGAGAATACTGGCAAAACAGGGTTGTAGGGCAAGGACAGATCCCCATCATTGCAGGTAGGGTGAATATTGAGAAACTAGGTCCGCGTAATGATGGTGAGCTGTTCATGCAGTTCAAAGATTATTTGACTGGATTATTGGCTTTACCCTTTGGGTTATCAAGAAGAGACTTCGGACTGACGGATACAGAAAACAGAGCTACCGCTGAAAATGCTTCTGATTCTAGTTTTCAGAATGCCATCTTACCCATAGCACTCACTATTATTGAGCATTTAAATTTAAAAGTAATTAACTTTTTTGCCCCAGGATACTCAATTAAGCTTACCAACTCTGAACCCAGATCCAAACAAGAAGAGGCTGCTATCGCTGCTGAGCTTCACCAAGATGGTACACTTACTCTCAATGAAACTAGATCTAGAGTTGGGGAGGCAACGATACCTAACGGAAATATGTTTATTAATGGTAGCAGTATAGATGATAAGCCAGGAACTCCACCACCTAAGCAAGAAGGAAAAAACGAAATAAAAAATTCCAATCGATCGCCCAAAAAATTAAAAGAATCCCCTTCAGATGACCCAGATGATGGCGACAGTGAAGATATTTCCAAGAAAGTCCCAAATAAATCCGGTAAAAGTGCTAAACAGCAAGCTAATACAAAAAGTTCTGGATATAATAAAGGTAATGGCGATGAATCGTTGCCTGAACAAAAACGTAATCAAAGACTTAGAGTTAGCAAAAAGGAAAAATAATGTCTACACAGAGTGACTTACTAGCTGCATTGGCGCAGATGAATCAGACAGCAGATGATACTTTTGCCAGGGCACAAGCGGAAGTTGATGCTCTAACAGCATCTCAAAGTACAGTAACCGCACAAGCGGCTACCATTGCTGCCGATAACGCTTTTGCGAGTGATGCTCAAACAGCAATAAACACTCTACAAGCAAAAATCCAGCAGCTCCAGTCTCTACTACCTCCAAATGCTACACCTACACCGAGTGACACGCCTGCCCCTTCTGTGTAAAAGTCTTTCGCAGAAAAGTTAGTCTGGACAAGAAAAGACAATATCGCCAAAATGCAGAACCCGGAATCGGAGTCGTATTGAAAAATACGGCTCTTTTTTTATATGGATAAAACAAAGTCAAAAACGATCGAGGCTGAAGGACGAATCTTTTCTCAAAAAAATCAGGTTCGGCTCAAAAGCTTGCTGAGTGAGTTAGCCAAGATCTTAGCTGAGTCTGGAGTACCCCCATCTGATCTCGAAAAACTCATGAAAGAAGAAAAAGAGATCGAAGAAATCATAGAGGATTCAGACGCAGGCGATGAATCTGATGAACCAGTTATGGCTGCTATGCAGTTCTCGGAAGAGATCAAGCTTTCCAATTGGTTCACAACCGTAGGGCAAACATTAAATCTTTTTTCCACTCGTTTTTTGGACTTATTCCGAGGCGAAGAGGCAAAGATAAAAAGAAGCTACGGGACAACAGCAGACAGAGAAAGTATTGGTCAGCAGATGATATTAGACCTGAGCCATTACTTAATGGAAAGAATACAGGATGCTCCTAATGTTGATCCGGACATGACGGTTTATCCATATTTTTCACAACCTCTTTATGCTTCGGCTGATGAGGAAGACTCCGTTGCTGAAGATGAATCACCAGCCAGTGAAGATGAACTGGCTCAAAAAGATTTGTCTCTAGAACTACCATTTGAATGCAGTGCGGGTGAAGCTGAGATATCGGCTAGCGAGTTGAAGTTTGTCAACCATAGACCTTTTGAAGGTGTTCTTTTTAGGATTGATGAACCATCAGAGTCAGCTCCATCAAAAGGCTCTAAGCTACCGCTCTACATACCTAGAGACGTAGCAGAAAATGCTTTACAAAATATTGCAGCGTCTAAGGGATTGCCGTTAGATGTTGACAACACGCTGTCCAAACACGCCAACAATGAAATCGCTGGAGTTATGACCAGTGGGGAAATTCGCGGTAACGATGCTCTCGTTAAAGGACATCTTTTCCCTTGGAGCCAAGGAGGGAAAGTGGCAATGATCTCGGCTAATGCCGCTCAGTTAGGCATGAGTATGAACGCCCACGCTAAAGGGCATGAAGCCACAGTTAATGGAATCAAAGTCTATCACATCGACCAGCTCGAACTATTAGGAGCCAATATTTTGTATGCAGATAAGGCAACTTACAAGCGTACAAAACTGGTGACTGCGGAAGAATCTCAAGAAACAACAACTTACATAGCCGCCCAAGAGGAGGACAACATGAACCCAGAGATTCAATCTCAACTAGCTCAAATGAATGCAATTCTACAAACCATTGTCGAAAACTCTAGACAAGAGAGCTATCGTCTTGATGCGATCGAGAAAGAACTTATTGTCGTTCAAGCAGAACGTGAAGAAATTGTTCAAGCAGCTAGTTACCAAAAGACTCAGAAAGAAAAAGAACTAGAAAATCAACAGTTGATTGATGCCCTTGATGCAAGGATGGCGCAAAGGCTTCAAGAACAGAATGAAGCAATGCTAGACCAGATTAATCCACGCAGACAACCAATGCAGATAACCCGACCAGTTACACCGTTAATCCCAATTGCTGCTAGTTCAGCCAGGAAAGAAGATGTGACAAAAAAATTATCTGACCTAGAAATACGAATAATTGCCGCTGAAGGCAAGATGCAAGGTTATTCAGAAGAAGGTGTTACTGGTCCTCAAAGAATTGCCTTGACGGATCAAATCTACCAACTAAAGCAAGAACATCAGCTTCTCCAAGGTTATTAATTCATCAAGAGATAAACCAATATGACAATTAGATCAACTGCTCCAAGCTTCTCTGATGTAGCTTCAGTGGAGACAATGTTAATCCAAGCTACAGCAGTCAATACTGGTGGTATCACGGTCAGGCAAGATTACTTGCCAGTGATATCAGACTATCGACGGAAAGAAACCGTCATCTGGCCATCCTTGAAGAAATATCCAGCTAACGCCCCGACGATTCAAGAAATTCGTCGCACGGTCAGACCTCAAGTTGGCTGGGTTCCCCGAAGCGATTTAGCCCAATCGCCGCTCAATCCGGTCGGTAGTTTGTACAACAATCTACAAACCCCTGGGCAAGCGGTTAAAGCCATCACGGGGTTATTAGACATAGATCATTTCAGCCGTAGTATGTCTGACCAACAAGGTCAGCCTTGGGGAGATCAAATTGCCAAGGACACTGATGACATGATTGTGTCTACTATGCGTTTCTTGGAGAGAGGGATCTTTACTGGAAATGCTAGTAACCCAGGAGGACTTGAATTCAATGGATTAGTTAATTTACTCCCACCAGCTCATACTTATACAGCATCTATTGTCACGACTCCACCCGATAAAGTTTATGACAAGCTTGATGAGATCTGCATGAGAGCTGCAATGGATGTGGACACTCTAAGAAAGATCACCCACATCTATTGTTCTGGCGCAGGAGCTAGACGTCTGACCCAAGAGATGAAAGAATTACAGGTATACATGAACGTTCAGGAGATCAGCCCTGGCGTAAAGGTTCCACAAATTCTCACAGCTTATGGGTTTGTAGCCTTAGTTCCCAGTCCTTATATTTCTGATGTAAGTGGTGGTCCAGGAAACAATGATACGCTGAATTACTGGCTGGTTGACGCATCGCTTCTAGAATGGTATGGAGTCTATCCTTATGGGGGCACTAAGACGTTCGACCCCCAGATTTTTGATGTCTCAACTATTGTAAATGGACAGCCTTTGTTGGAGAAACGCCTTGTAATTTGCTATGGCACACCGTTTGCAAAAAATGCAGGCCAGGGCTTATATAAACTAGAAGTAACCGCGCCCCCTGGCAGCACCTTCAATAATGGCTAAAGATGGTTGTAATGCTTACGCTGTAAAAGGCATAGTTTCACTTATCTTTAGTTGAAAGCATATCTAATAGAGCGCTTACTCCTAAGTACTGCGCTCTTTAAGTATCACCAAGCATCTTAATCATGACTATAATACACAAGGTAAAAGAGTAAAGCTTATTGGGTAACAACAATGCAAAACATTATACTAATCGGTGCATCAGAAGATGACGAAGTGATTAATGGATTACTTTGTGGATTATCGGAGAACATTGTCAAATTAACAAAAGTAGAACATGAT
>CASBQM010000746.1 GCA_949127645.1 Synechococcales cyanobacterium PMM_0036 | reverse complement strand
CATCATCCGCGTTCATCTGCTTAGGGTTATGGCTAGACAACCCTAGCTGTTTTTCCAACTCTCGATCGCCCAAGCCCTGCTTTTTCAAATGGCTCAAGAATTCCTGTGCTACATCATGACGCTCATTGGGCTTGATTTGAGCGATCGCTTTTTGCAGCTCTGGCTCCATCTGGCTGGCAGGAACTTGATCCGGGTGAAACGATCGACTGAAGATTTGATGACGCTCATCTCTTGACGAACGCTGCGCAAAATCATCAAAGTTTTGGTAGTCCGTGTTCGATTCATCCGGCAAGATTTCTTTATCTCCACCTGCCAAATCCTTCATGACTTGGCGCTTGTAATCATCACTAGTAGCCATAGTGTTATCGTCCTTCTGAAAATAGATTTGAGAGTGTCTACTAACGACTGCTGCTATTTAGCTAGCAGCTTGATATTCAATCTGCTTCGACTGAGCATCATAACGAGCCGTTAGAATCAGGTCTTTATTGGGTGCATACATCAAAACCGTCAGGTTTTGATTAGGGAAATTCTTGTGAAAGCCTTGAGCTAGCGATTGAGCCAACGCTTTGACTTCGTTGGGCTGAACCTGTGAGGAGATAACGGCTCCTAGCTTGTTGTTGTCTCGCACAAAAGCATCCTTAACTAAGCCCTTGCTGGCTTCAACCACCCAGTTCCCAAACTCCTGACCTACGGGTGAATCACCCCGCGCGAGTTGACCATACTCAATGCTGCGATCATAGCTGGGTGGGTAAGCTGCCTGAGACGATTGGGTAGCTACACTACTACACGCTGTTGTGAATCCCAAAACTAGAACCAGAACGAGAGCCATCAAGCTCTGACGAACGCGATGAGACATATTATGAGAAATGTTCATATCTTCCCTCCTTAAAACATTAGAAAATTAACGAAAGTGAAGTTAGCAAAACTGAAACTCATTCACTCTGAATGCTGCTCTAACCATTTCTGGTAAGCAGCTTTCATATTTTCATTTGCTAGCACAAGATTAATTTGTACTGCCGTTGAATCTGAGTTTGAGTGAGCAGCGATCGCTTCTAAAAACTCAATGGCAGCACTGGCAGAGGTAAATTTCGCACTTATAGCTGGCGAAAGATGATTATTGGGTATATCAAGAGTAGATACATCAACATCCTCTGCCTGCACCTGACCTAAATCAACTACTGCAAGCTGTTTATACTCAGGACTCACTTGCTCAACAATCAGCTTTTCACGTCGAACTGGAACTTCAACGATATAAATCTCAATCTCTTTACGAACTACGACCTCACCCACTTTGCGCTTGCGGCGATCGACGACCAAGCGCTCTTCTAAGAGAGGAATGATTGTTGCCTCATCTGCTCTTGTGATCACACCTGACTGTCGCAGAGAAAGCTCTTCGGGTTGTGTTATGGAATTATTGAGATCCAGGTTGAATGGGCTATCTGCATCACTTGGCTGCTCTACATTGAGCTGTTCATCACTAGGCTGAACCCCTTGCTGAAGATCAGGTGGAACTGCAATAGACGGGTTGAAAGGAACTCGATAAGTTAGCCTGGGCGCTTCCAGAGAAACCGAATTTTCCAGCGGCGCAGAAAACTCAACGTTACCTGGATAATAATCGGCTTCAGCTAAATTAGGAGTACTCATGGGCACTGGCTTGCGATCGTGAGGCGATAACTTGTCAGCATCAGGGTCATTCGAGCTTGAAAGCGCCACAGTATCATTATCCTCTAGAGGTTAGAAGGCAGAGCTTTTCGTTAGCTCTGCCCTACTGAATCTAATGTTGAGATTTACTCAGCATTAAGATGGTTGTTTTCAAACCATGCCACAGCTACTTAGTGCAATTACTTAGTACGGCGAGTATCTGTTCCTTTGTCCACTACTGGACGACCCTGGGTGTCAATGTTTAGCTCTTCACGACGCAACGTCTCTTCGGCATTGACTGTTCCACGATCGACTTCCTTGCGAATGTCTGCGGCTTCTTCGTAGACTTCGACGCGTGCCACTTCCCCTTCCACAAAAGCACCCTCACCTACAGCGACAGATGCGCTAGATGGAGTTGTGCGTTCAATCACAACCCGCTCTTTTTCAAGCGGCACGGAGACTTTGGTGGTTTCGGTTTCCACACGCTTGCCCACAGCCACTTCGCCTGTCTTGGCACGGGTCTTGTTGGCAATCAAGCGCTCTTCATAAAGCCGCAATTTCTGGTGAGCCGTGTCATCCAAATCGTATAGGGCTGCATCACGATCGTAGGCATAAGTGTCACGATCGTAATCCAATGGCGTGGTTGTATCAACAGCCGCAGTCCCCATAGCCGCAGTCCCCACAGCCGCAGTTCCCATAGCCGTAGCCCCCGTAGCCGCAGGCGTTCCCATACCCATTGGGCGGTATACGCCTCGCACCTTCTCTTCATGTTCGTAATCTACAGGCAATTCACCATCATACGTAGGCAGAGCCTCGACTTGACTGCGAGTCAAGCCGTCTACTGCAACACGATGACCCTTGTAATCAATTCGAGAGCGACCTATAGGTAGCAGCACCTTCTTTCCAAAGATCCAGGCACCTGTGTTGATGATCATGTAGCGAATCTTTCCAGACTCATCCACTAGTAGGTCATCAACTGAACCAACTTTTTCCGTACCTGAGTACAAATCGTATCCAATCACGTCCTGACCTTCGAAGTGATTGCGGTAATCTGGATCAAAATCTCGAATCTTCTGAAGTGGCATATTCTTTGCTTCCTTAGCTTAAGTGATTTATCCCATCTACTTAAGACTCTAAAAGCAAGGTCATTAAACCGTGTCCTTCAGAAGGGTTACTTACCTCGCGTCTAAAGTAAGATTCCAAGACCTAACAGGCAGCGAAGATTTTTAAGCACTTCGACTGGTCAAATTCAACTGCATTTCTTCACAACTCTCTCTTTTGATAGGTAATTATTTCAAAGCACTGCCTTAGTTTGAAAGCAAACAGGCTAATTTTACTTAAGTTGGCAGATGAGTAACTTTGCGATTAGCTAGGGTCTATCTCTATTTTTCACTCATTCACGCAGGAACACGTAATGGCATACACCACTCGACCCACTGGAGATTATATTGACCCCATCATTCCTATTCCTACAGGGGAGTATCACGATCGGGTGCGTTGGGGACCCATCCTAGCAGGTCTGTTTACAGCTATCACGACTCAGCTCGTTCTAAGTGCTTTGGGCGCTGCTATTGGCCTCACGTCCATTGCTGGCTCAGGTGCGCCGCGCTCTGATGCAGGAGATGTTGGTTCTGCTGTTGGCATCTGGGCGATCATTAGTTTATTGATTTCTTTGTTTATTGGCGGCTGGATGACTGCTCGCACCTGCGGTCCGATGAGCAAAAGTAGCGCTCTGTTAAACGGTGCTGTCCTGTGGGCAACAACGTTAGCAATCAGTGCATGGTTGCTTTCTAGCGGAGTTTCGGGGGCGTTTGGCATTGTTGCGGCTAATGCTGGAGATGCCATCAATCAAGCTCAGCAAAACGGCGTAAATCTTCCTCAGAATGCGCCCAATGTTACTGCGGAGCAAACCCGAGACCTTGCGGGTAATGCTGCAAAAGTTGGTTGGTCTTTTACTTTAGGTTCATTACTAGCCCTTGGTGCTTCTCTCTTTGGCGCAAGTGTTGGTGCTCGTCGTCCTCGTACAGTGGTGACACAAACTGCTGTCAGGTCTTGACGTAGCTCACTTAGTGGCTCACTTAGTAAGAAAGCTTCCTTTCACTTGGAGGCTTTCTTGCTAGGCTCAATCCACTGTTTTACACGCAATAGAAGTTTTATATACATTTTATATACAATAGAAGTATGCCTAGTTTCCATCTTTATAAATCTAATTAAAGCTACAACGCTTGTCATGTGTGAAGCTTGCATTCATAAAATAGTCATGAAAGTTTAGTTTAAAATT
>CASBQM010000745.1 GCA_949127645.1 Synechococcales cyanobacterium PMM_0036 | reverse complement strand
GCATTCGGCTTTGGCTTTGCCGAATTGGGCACCGTCACCCTCCATGCGCAGCCGGGGAATCCGCAGCCGCGCCTGTTTCGCCTGCCAATTGATCAGGCGGCTCTGAACCGCATGGGGTTTAACAATCAGGGAGCGGCAGCGCTGGCGGCAAGACTGAAGAAACCTGAACTGCCGATCGATCGCCCCTCTATTCCTATCGGCATTAACCTGGGAAAATCCAAAGTTACGCCCCTGGAAGCCGCCGCAGAGGATTACTTAGGCAGCTTTAGGCTGTTGCAAGACTGGGGAGATTATTTTGTGGTGAATGTGTCTTCGCCCAATACGCCGGGGTTGCGATCGCTGCAAGCCACCGCCCAGCTTGAGCCAATTTTGGCGGCTCTCCAGCAGGAAAATCGGCTTTCTAAGCCCATGCTGATCAAAATTGCGCCCGACCTGGAATGGGAGGAAATTGCCGACGTGATCAAATTAGCTCAGGCTTACGAGCTTGCCGGAATCATTGCCACCAACACCACCATCCGCCGCGACCACCTAAAGACTGAGACGATCGCCGGTAAGCCCATCAGCGAGGAGGCAGGCGGCATCAGCGGCGCTCCGGTCAGGCAGCGATCGACTGAAGTGATTCGCTTTATCTATCGAGAAACCCAAGGCAGACTGCCGATTATTGGCGTAGGAGGTATTTTTACCGCAGCCGATGCCTGGGAAAAGATTACGGCTGGAGCTAGCTTTCTGCAAGTTTATACAGGCTGGATTTATGAAGGACCTTGGATGGTGCGTCGTATCCTGGAGGGATTAGTGCAAAAGCTAGAGTCTAGCAAATTGTCTAATATTTCTGAGGCGATCGGGCTAGATACTCACACTCCCCAGCCTCCAAGGTAAGTTTATTTGGGAACACTCCGTGATCCTAAATTCCGTGATCCTAAATAAAGTAAAAAACTTGAAAAGCAACCCTTATTTCCTATGAAAGTAGAATTCCGCGAGTGCGATTTTTTTGATCTATGGATCTGGCTAGAATTCAGCAACACGCCCTCCACCTCCGAGCAGCAATATGTTGAGGAAGTCTTCAACTCCTGGTTTTTGCTGGGCAAGCTGGGCGGCTTTAATGCCGAAAATATGCAGGTGCAGGACACAGGTTTAGACATTAGCTATCTAGAGTATAACCAGGATGCCGCTGAGGACAGCTTTGTAGCGCTGATGCATAACATGAGCGAGTTTGAGTACGAAGGCAGTTGGGGACGCTGCTGGTTTGATCTGGGCACCGCCGACGCGATCGCCGCCGATATCTTAATCAACGCCCTTGACCAGCTCAGCAAAGACTATGTGACGATCGAGCGGATTATTTTTGGTGGCGAGAATCAGGACTGGAAAATTCCTGCCAGCAAGCGATCGAGCTTTGCCGAGAACGATCAAGACAATCAGAATAACTAGAGTCTATTTCTATGAATCAACCTGTTTCTCAGGGCGTTTATTCGCCTCCTTCACATATTCGCGTGACCGCGCTGGGGCTAATCAAACACAAAACTCGAATTTTTGTATTTGAAGCCCATAATCCTGAGACGCAGGAAGTCTTCTATCGTGCTTTGGGTGGTGGGGTGGAGTTTGGTGAAACCAGTGAAGCGGCTCTACGTCGAGAGTTTCTAGAAGAAATAAATGCTGAGCTGATCCACGTTGACTATGTTGGATGCCTGGAAAATTTATTTGTCTACAACGGCAAGCCGGGACATGAGGTAATCCAGCTTTACCGATGCGCCTTTGCAGACGATCGCTTTTACGAGTCTGACTCATTTCAAGCTTGTGAAGTAGGAAACGAATTCACGGCGTTGTGGGTAGAGTGCGATCGCTTTAGGTCGGGCGAACTCCGTCTAGTTCCCCCCGCATTTTTGCCATTCCTTGAAGGTACATAACGTTACGAATACCCATGTTCTGCCAAGAATGTCTCGGTAACAGCCGCTCGATCGCCCATAGCTCGATCTGCCCCGACCATCATTTCCTCTAATCCTGAAACTGAAAGCTGGTGAGCATCACCAAGCCGCAAAAACTTCTCGACATACTTGCCCAGCACATCGCCCTCCAAGTTCACCCGACTACCGGGCTGTAAATAGCGTAAATTCGTCTCAGCATAGGTGAGCGGAATCACGGCAACTTTAAACCACGAGCCGATCGGATCACAATCCGCGATCGTCAAACTCACCCCATTGATCGCAATACTGCCCTTGGACACTATATAACGAGCCACCCGCGCATCCGGCACCCGAAAGCTCATCTCCCAGGCATTCTCAGTTTGTACAGCAGACTCCAGATAGCCCACTCCGTCAATATGCCCCGTAACAAAATGTCCGCCCAGTTTACTACCCACCTGAAGCGAAGGTTCCAGATTAACAGCAACATCCTGAGAATCTTGCCCTAGAGTTGTGCGGCTCAAGGTCTCAGGCGACACATCAGCAGTGAAACCCATAGGAAGCAGGCTCGTCACCGTCAAACAAATACCATCCACCGCCACACTATCGCCCAGTTCCAAAGTGCCTAAGTGAGCGATCGCCCCACAAGAAACCCGAAGCAGATTTTCACCCTGTGCATGAACAGTTCCCACAGCCCGAATCAGACCTGTAAACACAGACACTCACCTTATTTATTGAACGCCCGAACCCAAAATGCCCGAACCCAAAACGCCCGAACTTCCCACTAATGCGAAGCGCTCCCGGCCTCTCATCCACCATCCCTTGCGGAGGGGGTGTGGGGGACG
>CASBQM010000744.1 GCA_949127645.1 Synechococcales cyanobacterium PMM_0036 | reverse complement strand
TATGGAGAATTCTGCTACCACCTCAAGGAGGTCGACTTGGCCATCGAGCAATTCCAGCAGACCCGCCGCGAACCCAGCCAGGAAGTGCGCTCTTACAACTCAATCGCCCTGTTTACCAAGTTACTTTCGGTGGCATTGCTCGGCAGCCTGATCTTGTTGCACCTCGTGACGGTGGAAACGGTCTTTGCCAGTGGCTTTTTGATCGTCCTGATCAGTTGTGCGTGGACCTTCTGGAAATTATGGCCGCATTTGACCTGGCCCCTGAAGTTATCCAAACCTTTGTTTGTTGAGGGTATTCATTACGGTTTTAAAGCTTATCTAGCGGCGTTCTTTGGATTTTTGGTATTACGGGTAGATTTGTTGTTGGTCAAACAGATGTTGGGTTCGGAGCAGGCTGGGTATTACTCTACCGCCGCCAATATGGCCGATCTCATGTATATGTTGCCCTCGACAATCGGGGTGATCTTGTTTCCACGGATGGCGGCTTTAAAGACAACCGAAGAAAAGTGGGCGCTGGCGGTGAAAGCCAGCCTGGGCACCGGTGCGCTCATGATTCTTTTGGCGGTTGGCGGTTTTCTTTTTGCTCGGCCGGCGATTCAGCTCTTATATGGCAAGGCTTTTCTGCCAGCCGTCGCGCCGTTTTATGTCTTGGCGCTTGCTATGGTATTTTATGGGGTAAACAATATTATCGCCAATTACTTTGCAGCCATTGGCTTCCCCAACTTTGCCGTTTATATTTGGGTGCCGATGGCGCTGCTCAACATTGTCCTCAATCTTGTTTTGATCCCAGGCTGGGGCATTGTTGGCGCAGCCGCTGCGTCCCTGGTATGCTATTTGATGATTCTGGTATGTCAGTATATATATGCGTCTCGACAGGTAAGCAAGCTTCATGCAAGTTAAACGTGATTTCGACTTAATTTATCGCGAGCAGCCGGACCCCTGGCAGATTGGGGCAGCCGACTCCGACCGCTATAATCTTTATTTCAACTTGATTCGTGCCCACGCGTGCGGCAAAGCGTCCATTCTGGATATTGGCTGCGGCTTCGGCGCTTTCCTGGCGCGCTTTCAAGGTGACTATGAACACTTGGTAGGTGTTGAGCTAAGTAAACTCGCGATCCAAAAGGGTCAGCAAAAGCACCCATTTATTCAATTTATCCAGGGGTCGGCCGATCAACTGGGTCAGTGTATGCCGCCAGCGTCCTGCTATGACACCATTGTTTACAGTGATGTCATTTACTATCTGGACGAAACTGGTAAGCACGCCTCGTTGCAATGGGTTGCGGAACACCTGGCTCAGGATGGGCTGGCCTTTATTGCCGGCTGGTGTCCTGGTGGGGACTATATGACCTTTGACGAGATGAAACGCTTGGTTGAACGTTATCTGCGCGTTGAGGAATGCCGGTATCTCGATAGTCAGCACGCGGTCTTCCTGACGCGTAAACGTAGAAACTTTGTGTCCATTACCATCGACTATGAGACCTGGCAGCCGATTCCAGCGGGGAAAAGCATTAACTGGGAGAAGGACGTTTTTCAGCCTACAGATCAATTGTTGGCGCTTTGCGAACGCGAACAAGCGAAACTGACGCTGTTTGCGGAGATGGGCGAATATTTCTGGCTCCAGCAAAATCAGCCTGAAGTTGCCGCCAAGATGGAGGCGCAATGGCAGGCGGCTATCCGCCAGGGCCATGATGTGCAACTACATCTCCATCCCAATTGGTTGCCCGAATTAGGGGCGCGTGCTGTAGATGGCCAATGGTACTGGGATTGGTCTAAAGCCAAAGCCGCGGATTACCCGGGCGATCTGATGCAACTGATCGCAACCTGCAAAGCGACCCTTGAGGCACTTTTGCGGCCCATAGACCCACAGTACACCGTGACCGCTTTTCGCGCGGGCGCTTATGCGGCGCAACCTTTTCAACGGTTGGCGGAAGCGTTGGCCGCCAATGGCATTTTCTGTGATTCATCTGTCTATGCCGGTGGTGTTTCGCAAGAACGCGGGTATGATTACTCGATGCCTTATGCCAATCACCAGCCGTACTTTGCCAATTATTATGATCCACAGCTAAAAGCACCGCCGGCGGAACAAGCCATTGTGGAAATTCCAATCTTTACCTTTGCCCCGGGCCAACGTTGGTTTTTGGATAATACAGAAGGCGAAAAATTTGCAGAGCGGCTGCTCACCTATTTGGCGCAACAGGCCGCGACATTCAAAAGCAATGAAGATTTACGCCGGTTACAAGAATTCAAACGGCTCTGGCGCAAAGTCTATCTCCGGCTGGCGCCCTTGCAGGGCCAGTTTAAACGCTTTGTACCCAAGGCGCTGCTTTACTATTTAACCGAATATGGGCCGGAACACCTGGTGGAACATCACTATTATGTCATGATCGGCCACACCAAAGCCGACCTACATTGGAGCGGGATCGCGACGAATCTGCGCCAATTAAAGCAACAGGGGTTTGAATTTATCACGCTGTCTGATATGGCGCACAAGGCGAAAGCGGAATTGTTAGCCAACCAAATGGCGCGCTCCAAAACCCAGGAAGCTGAATACCAGGTGCAGCGGGAATACAATGCGGTGTTGGGCGACGCCCGCAATGAACAGCAGTCTTATTATCTACAGCAGATGATCCCCTGGGATCGCAAAAATGTGCTCGACTTGGGCACAGGCGCGGGGTATTGGGCCAGCCGGATCGCCAGCCTCTATCCGTGGATGAATATTGTGGGCATTGACTATGGCTTTGACTTCATTGCCAAAGCGCAACGTCAGTACAGTTCGCCACGAACACTCTTTCAAGTGGCAGATTTCGTCGATTTGCCTTTTGCGGATGGTTTCTTTGACTGCATTTATGCGGATAACACGCTTGAGCACGCGTATGATGTGGACAGCACTTTGCGGGAAGCCTACCGCGTTTTACAGTGGAACGGTGTGCTGGTGGCCGCGATTCCGGGGGATGCACACAATTCCGAGCGCATCTGTGATAACCACACTTGGAAGACAGCGCCACACGAAGTGAAGCTGCGCCTGCAACGGGCTGGCTTTGTGAATATTGAAATCACAGAAATCGATACCTTGCGCCAATTGGGTATGTCGCCATATCCGCCAGCCCAAGACCAAATGATGTATATTCGTGCCTGGAAACGCCCGCAGGAAACACTGAAGCTGGCGCGCGCGATCGAAGCTATGTATTGGGTCTACCAAACGTTATCGCCAGAAAAGAGTTCGACCAGCGGTGACCCAGTGGAGATTCTCAAAGGCGGGTACGCTTATTGTTGGGGGTCTGTGGTGGTGTTGGGCAAATTACTCCAGCGCGAGGGGTTCGACGTACGCTGGGTCACGATGTTGGCTCGTAACCACCCCAAAGGGCGCGGCGAAGAGCAAACAGATTCACACGAAGTGTTACAAGTGACGGCAGAGGGCAAAACCGTGATTCTGGATGCCATGGCGAATACTTGCATCCCGTATGCCATTGCCGAACTTGTACGGCAGCCGGCCTTGGCCAAAGCGAAAGCCGAGCCTGACGAGCGCTATCTGGCCCGCGGCTACAAGCTGTATGATACGGACTTCTGGTATCAGCGGGTTTACCAGTATGCCGCACGCCCCGATATCCGTGGTAAATTCAACTGGATCAAAGTGTGAGCTTATGGATGACAAACAGAAGTCGGAGACCCAATCTGTCTGGGGAGCCTCGCCAGCTGGCAGCATTTTTGCCAAAGATGGGGCACCAGGAACGCCAGATTTTTTTAGAAAAACGCTAGCCAAACGGAATGGTCATGAAATTCCTTGGCTGCTGCAACTGATTCCCTTTCAGCTGACGAGCCAACGCCGAGTGCTTGAACTGGGCTGTGGCGCGGGTTATGATGCCTATGAATTTTGTCGCAATGGTGCTGATTATGTAGGCATCGATCTGACGCCGCAGAATCCAATGCGGACACGGCAGCATCTGAGTTTTTATAACTTTTCACCCCAAGTGCTGGTGGGAGACGCGGAAGAATTGATGTTTCCGGCGGCAGCATTCGACATGGTCTTTTCCAATGGCGTTTTGCATCACACCCCCAATATGGGCAAGAGCTTCCGGGAAGCGTATCGGGTGCTGAAGTCGGGCGGTGAC
>CASBQM010000743.1 GCA_949127645.1 Synechococcales cyanobacterium PMM_0036 | reverse complement strand
GGCAAGTATCCCGTCAAAATTCTCATGGTGGTCGTCTTTCCGGCACCGTTGGGTCCCAGGAATCCTAGAATTTCCCCTTTCTCTACCTCAAAGGTGACATCTTGAATGGCAGACGTAGAGCCGTAGGCTTTGCTGAGGTGTTCGACTTTGATCATGGGACGCTAGGGGAGACAACGTGAGGTTGAGAGACGCAAATCGGCGGGTGATTGTTCAGAAAAATATCACAGAGAGGGAAGGCAACCGCTATGGTAAGTTGTCCGGGCAAAATTGTAACCAAAACTATAAAAATTTGTGTGACGATGCTGTGGCTGGATGTGTCTATGGCTTAATGCGGCGTTCTTGTTTTGTGCCCCTACGTTTGCTGGGACAGCCTTGGGGGAGAAACTCCCCCAACCCCCCTTTTTAAAGCAGGGCTGATTTATTGATGATAGAAAAATGAGAATCAAAGGAATATCCCCTCATCTACCTGCCTCCTATGAGCCTCATTGAGCAGCTCAAACAAATTCCAGATTTCCGCACGCAACCCCGCTATCCTCTCTGGGTGATCTTGCTGTTAATCATCATGGGCACGATGAGTGGTGCTCAGGGCTACCGCGCTCTAGAAGACTTTGTCGATCGTCATCAACGGGACTTGTTGGCATTGTTAGAACTGCCGCACAACCGCCTCCCGTCATTTTCGACGCTGCGCCGGATTATGGTGAGACTTGACTTTGCAGCCTTGACCGTGACTTTCAATGCTTGGGCATCGGCAGCTTTTCCATCCCCACCTGAGACGCAGATAGCCACGGATGGCAAAGGCATCAAAGCCAGCGTCGTCAATTATGACAACCGCTATCAGGACTTCGTTAACGTCGTCTCTGCTTTTAGGGTTGAGCCGGGAGTCGTGGTAGGGTTACAGAGTCTGCATAACGCTCAAAGCAGCGAGATTGCCACGGTGCAAATGTTGCTGGAGAGCTTGCACTTGCAGGGTGTGTGCTTTTCGATGGATGCACTGCATACTCAAAAAACAGTCCAGCAGATCATTGACAGCGGCAACGACTCCCTGATTGCGGTCAAAGCCAATCAGGGTAATCTATTCCATCCACTGCAAGCCCACTTTGCCTCATCCCCACCGATGAGTGCCGATTGCCCAATAGAACAAACGCGCGATCGCCAAACCCAGCGCCGAGTAACGGTGCTAGCACCGCCTGAAGGCATTGACCTCGCCTGGGTCGGTGTCCAACGGGTGATTCGCATCCAACGGGATGGCACTCGGGGTCAAAAGCCTATGAGTGAGACGATGTTCTACATCAGTTCCCTGACCTTAGATGCCTCTGGCTTTGCCCAGCAAATCCGTCAGCATTGGCCTATAGAGAATCGATTGCATTGGGTTAAAGATGTCGTGTTGCAAGAGGATGCTGCCCCTTTGTGTGCGGGTCATGCGCCGACTAATTTTGCCATTGTGCGCACTATTGCCGTCAACTTGTTTCGAGCCAATGGCTTTGCCTCCATCACCAAAGGCATTCGCCATCTTGCCCATGACATCCATACCCTATTTTCCTTTTTTCAATAAATCAGTCCTGCCCCAGAATTGGGGGAAGCGCCTCGTCCCCCAAACCCCCTCCGAAGGGTTGGATTGTAGGCTAGAGGAAGCGCTGATCGTTTTAGGAATGCTAGCGAACGCATTGCTAATAGATACAAGGGTGCTTGGATTCAAGCAAGCATGAATTTAAGGTTGCTTTAGATCTGGAACCTGCCCGATCGCTCCACCCATGCAACGCGACCCCTCCCGCTCACCAGAGACCTGATCGGAGGGGGTTTGGAGGAAGCGCTCGTCCCCCAATGGGGGGTTTGGGGGGAAACCCCCCAAGGTTCGGATTCACCCCACCATAAAATCCCAAACACCATAAACTCCTACACACCACCAACCCCTAAACACCCCTAAACATTCATAATACCCATAACACCCATACACCCATAACACCCATAACACCCATAACACCTAACCCAGCTTCCCAAAGTTTCCTGCTAGATTAATAACAAACCACTCACAGCCCATAAATCCAGCGCCAGCCGCAATAATGAAACTACCCGACCTGGATTCTCAAACCATCGATCGCATCTTAGAAATGGCATGGGAAGATCGCACCCCCCTCGAGGCGATCGCCCTTCAATTTGGGCTAAATGAAAAACAGACGATCGCCCTAATGCGCCGCGAGATGAGAGCCTCCAGCTTCCGGATGTGGCGCAAGCGAGTTTCTGGACGCAGCACCAAACACGCCGCAAAACGAGCATTTATAGCTGGACGGTTCAGATCAGATAATCAGAAGGGCTAGAAATTTACTCATACCTTGGAAATGCCACAATAATAGAGAAGTCTTTTGTTTTCGTAACCTATGCAAGTCAAAGATCTGACTGTTCACGAACCCAAACTGCTTATTCAGGAAACCGTTGACAAAACCATCCAATCTTTGCTTTTCGATCAAAATGAAAGCAGAGATCCTGATGAAGGCAAACAGATAAAACCAGAAGTACAGGAACAGTTGCTCAAATCCCTAAAATAAACTCAAGACGGAGAGCGTGGTATCTCGGCTGAGGAAGTCGCTAAAAAATTAGGGTTAAGTTGGTAATAGTCTATTGTATGGAGTTTAAAGCCGAAGGCTCAGATGGCTTAGAGGCACTTACCTCAATGATTCAGGAACGTGTTCTACAAAAAATCAAATGGATGTTTGAGGATTTCGATGCCGTCAAACATGAAGGCGTGAGTGCGAACCTCAGTGGTCTCTTCAAGCTCCGGCTAGGGGATTATCGGCGTAATTTCCTCCTGTGGCAGTGAGGCAGAGTACATTACCATTCACAGAATTGGACATCGCAGAGATATCTATGATTGAAAAGCGCAAGTAGGCGCGATCACTGCCTTATGTCCTCAGAGAATCGTCCCCAGAGAACCGTCCCTTATCCCCAGTTTCATGAGCATTTTTACCCTGCAATCGGTCAAAAAAGATTTTGGAATTAAAGAAATCCTCAAGGATGCCAGCTTCAGCCTTGATGCGACCGACAAAGTTGGGCTGATTGGCACCAATGGCTCCGGAAAATCCACCTTTTTGAAAATGATCGCTCGACTAGAGCCGATCGACGAAGGTGAAGTATGGGTCAACTCCGGGGCAAGGATTGTCTACCTGCCCCAACAGCCCGATGTCGATGAAAATCTGACGGTGCTAGAACAGGTGTTTGCCAACAGCGGCGAACAGATGTCGCTGGTGCGCGAATATGAGGAAATCTCCGACAAGCTTGCCCACGGAACGGGAGATCACGATCGCCTCATGGCGCGTCTCTCAACCGTCATGGAGCGGATGGATGCCACAGGCGCATGGGAAATGGAAACCAACGCCAAAATTATTCTGTCAAAGCTTGGCATTGAAGACTTCGATGCCAAGGTGATTGACCTCTCCGGCGGCTACCGCAAGCGTGTAGCATTGGCAACCGCCCTTTTGTCCGATCCAGAAGTGCTGCTGATGGATGAGCCGACTAACCACCTAGACGCTCTCTCGGTCGAATGGCTGCAAGAATATCTCAATCGGTTTCGAGGGGCGTTATTGCTAATCACCCACGATCGCTACTTTCTCGATCGCGTCACCAACCGCATTGTGGAAATCGATCGCGGCGAACTCTACACTTACGACGGCAACTATTCTTACTACCTAGAGAAAAAAGCCCTAGCCGAAGAAGCCGATTCTAGCTCTCAGCGCAAGCACCGAGGCGTGCTGCGACGTGAATTGGAATGGCTGAAGCGGGGACCCAAAGCCCGTAGCACCAAACAAAAGGCTCGGATCGATCGCATCGGCGATATGCAAAACAAGGAGTTCCGGCAGACTCAGGGCAAAGTCGAGATCACGACAGCCGGACGGCGCATCGGCAAAAAGGTGGTAGAGCTAGTCAATGTCTCTAAAGCCTACGACGATCGCACCTTAATTAAAGACTTCACCTACGAATTTAACCCCGACGATCGCATCGGCATTATCGGCGGCAACGGAGCCGGAAAATCGACG
>CASBQM010000742.1 GCA_949127645.1 Synechococcales cyanobacterium PMM_0036 | reverse complement strand
TTGTACTTGCACCTGATAAATCTTGGGAATTTGATGGCGGGGATGGGTAAAGCACGCAGTCACCTCGCCGTCGTTAGTCAACAGCAGCGCTCCTGTAGACATCACGTCTAGTCGCCCTACAGGATGGATGCCCACGCCATGCCGCAGCAGATCAGGCAGCAGATCAAGTACAGTCGATCGCCCCTCAGGATCATCACAGGTCGAAACCACTCCAACAGGCTTATTCACCAACAAATAAAAGCGTTGCGGACGATCGCCCATCTGCACCAACTGACCATCCACCTCAATTTGGTCGATCGCCAAATCGGCTTTGTGCCCCAACTGTGCGATCGACCCATTCAGCCGCACCCGCCCCGCCAAAATCATCTGCTCAGCTTGCCGACGCGAGGCGATTCCCCACTGAGATAGGATCTTTTGCAATCGTTCAGCCATACTTCGTTGGGCCTTCAGCAGAAGAGACAGGCATAGGCTGGGGAAGGATTACCTGTAGCCATGCGCCACCTGTTTCTGGATGGTTGCTAGCTCGAATCGAGCCTTGATGTACTTCTGCAATTTGTCGAGCGATCGCTAGCCCTAGCCCACTTCCGCCCTGAATCTGAGCATCCGACCCGTTAGACGAACTCACCCAATCGCTCTTTGAGGAAATGGCTTTTGAGCCATTTCCAGAAGGCTGAGATGCAGAAGGCTGAGATGCAGAAGGCTGAACAGAAAGTCGCGCTCTGGAAGGATCTGCCCGATAGAATCGCTCAAACACATGAGGTAAATCTTTTTCTGGAAAGCCTGACCCATAGTCAATCACATCCAAATGCACTGAGGCATACGACTCAGGAACTTCTGAGTAGCTGGCGTTCTGAGAATGCGAAGTTTGCGGAGGCTGCAAACTAAGCGTGATCCGAATCGGGTGATGGAAAGGACTGTACTTAATACTGTTATCCAGAAGATTGACCAAAAGACGGTGAAAGCGAGACTGATCGATCGGTATAACCAGGCGATCGGGCCCTGAATACTCTAGGGTAAGCTGCCTTTTTCGGGCTAGAGGTTCCAGACTATTCCATACAGAATGAATCAGTTCTACTAAATCAGTAGGCTTTAGCTTGAGCGGAGAGGGCGATCCGCGCTCAATGCGGCTGAGGTCTAGCAAGTCCTCCACCAGGTTACTCAGACGCACCGTTTCATTGATTAAGCGATCGACCCAGCCTTTGAGCGGCGGCTCCAGACGCGATTGCAGCGTCTCAGCGACCAGCCGAATAGAGGTCAGAGGGGTCTTTAGCTCATGCGCCAGATCGGAAGCCCAGCGATCGTGCTGCTGCATAATGCTTATCGCTTCCTGACGATTTTCTAGAAAAATGCCAATCTGGTGTTCTCGAAGCGGCATCCCATAGCCCCGCAAGGCATAGGTTTTTTGAGTGGCAATCTTGAGCGGATCGGCACTCACCGGATAATAAATCCATTCGCTCTGGCAGAGTTTATTGGTGTTGCGAGTCTGCTCGATCAGAGCATCTAATTCATAAGAACGCACTAGCTCCATCAAAAGCCTAGGCTGAGTTGGATAGGTTTCTGGTTTAATGCTCAACATCACTTGAGCTTGCCAATTGCACCAAATAAAGCGATTTTCGTCATCTACCTGAAGATAGCCTACAGGCGCAACCTGGACAATTTGCCGATGGGTTTCAAGCTGTTGCTCAAGTTGCTGTTGCACCTTTTGCTGATGACCGATCGCCAACGCAAGCTGTGAGGTAGAAGAGAAAGGCGAGTCGCTAACATCCGGCTTGAGTTTACGAGTAAGATTATCCAATCGAGCATGGAAACGCGATCGCTGCCACCACAGCAACAACAGTCCAATGCTTAATCCTGAGAGGAATTCAAGGATTGCCACGATTGATAGAACTTCAAAGAACCAGTGCTGCACAAAATCATACAGTCAGCACTATCCCCCACTTTACAGCAACTCAACCTGAACGATCGGTACTGGCTCAGGCAAAAAATTGAATGTTGTGGTTCTATGGTTCATTTTTTGTGAAGCTTCCCACCAAATTGTTAGCCAAAGCGGTAGCCAAATCCCCTGACAGTCAGCAGATACTCTGGACGACTAGGGTCACTTTCCAGCTTTTCACGCAGCCAGCGAATATGCACATCTACGGTCTTGCTGTCGCCCATAAAATCAGGACCCCAAATTCGCTCGATCAACTGCTCCCGCGACCAGACTCGGCGAGGATGAGACATAAAAAGCTCCAAGATTCGGAACTCTTTAGGCGAAAGGTTAATCTCCTCATTACGCACCGTCACCCGGCATTCCTGCGGATACAGCATGATGTCTTGAAAGCGCAGGGTCGATTCTTGAGTCTGAAGCTGGGTATGACGATGGCGGCGCATCAAGGCGCGGCACCGTGCCACCAGCTCTCGCATCCCAAAAGGCTTGGTTAGATAGTCATCTGCCCCTACCTCTAGACCCACCACCCGATCGGTCTCACTGCCTTTAGCGCTCAACATCAAAATGGGAACGCTGTTACCTTCATGCCGCACTAGACGACACAAATCTAGCCCGTTGACGTAGGGCAGCATCAAATCAAGGATAATCAGATCAAACGGAATCACATCCAGGGGATATCCAGACTCAGCAGACTTGCAGACCAAGTTCAGCCCTTTACGTCCATCTTCAGCCGTTACCACCTCATAGCCTTCTTCGGTCAGCGCTAGAGCGATCGTTTCTCGGATCAGTTCTTCATCCTCAACCACTAGAACGCGTCCTAGCTTCACGTCTCTCTGAAGTTTTATTGCGTCTGGTGTGAGTGTTAGTGCCATATAAATTGACTAAGTCTTAGCGCTTCACGGATATCTTATCAGAAGAGAATTGGCTAGCTTCGTGAGAAAAATAAGAAATTCTAATTATTTATGTTCGCAGCGATACAAAATTGAAGATTTATGTAGATAGCGATACAGAACAATAGATCAATGTGAGCCTTATCTGATTAAAAATTATTCCGTACTCTTGTCAACGCTGCCTACTCCGGTTAAATTGCCTGCTCCGGTTAACTTGCTTAGTGTCCACAGCAGCGATCGATCCCCAAGCTGTCTAACAGCAAATCGCTGACGGCATTGGCGACAGCAAACTCACTGTAAAAGCTTTTTGAGAAGTCGAAGCTTTGCATTTCGACAATCAGCGCTAGCACTAAAGAAG
>CASBQM010000741.1 GCA_949127645.1 Synechococcales cyanobacterium PMM_0036 | reverse complement strand
CAGATATATCAACCTGCGGGATAAGGCAGTTAGACAACCTACTTAATTAACAGCATATTCTGTATAAGGTCGCACTTCAGGAGGTTGGAAGCCTAAGACTATATCTTGTTTAGGAATACCAGCCGTTACTAATTCTTCAGCAATTCCATCTTCTGTGCCTGATTTTGAGGATTAAAAACAAGTAAGCGCAGTTAATTTTTTCTTAAAACTAGGTTACCTAAAAAGAATACACTCCCACCAGTCTACTGCATTTTACTGCAAATCGATCTGACTTTCTATTTTGGTTATGTTCAGGATTTACGCAGACTGGGCATATGTAGGGGCAACCACAGGGGGATTGCCCCTACAAACCGCTATATGTAGAGGCAGTGCGTAAGTCCTGATGTTGTCAGGCTTGGGGTGGTCTTGCAAAAACTGGTCTGCTAGTGTTAAATATAATTAGTCTTTCCGGATAACTGATAACTTCACTTTACTATTGAATTCAACATGACTTTCTATTCACAGGTTGACATATTTATCTTAGGGATTCGTCGATCGGGTAACCATGCCATATCTAATTGGTTAATTCCACATTATCAGGGAGTAGTACGTTATTTTAATGTCTTTTCATTTATTGAACAACTACGCCCTGAGAACAACCGAGTGCAAGGAACTACCACCGAAATTTATACAAATTTGCAGGGAAAGACTTTCTGTTTAAGTAGCGTTACAGTAAATGATACTGCTTCTAATAAGCTACCTAATTGGGCTATTAATCATGTTAAAATACCAGCAAATGCTAATTTGTTTGGCTGTGAAAATTTAACCCCACAACACATATATGAAGTATTCGATAACTGGTATGATTTGAAATACAAAAAAATTGTGGAACACAATGGTATGCAAATTACAGATCGAAGAATTTTTATTATAATTTTGCGAAATCCTTTTAATAATATAGCTAGCATGATGCAGAAGCCGATATTAAGCCCTCCTAACAATATTCCCATCAGCCAGCTACCTGCAACTTGGATCGCTTATGCTAAAGAATATTTAGGTGAAACATCTTATCTGAAAAATTTAGGCAATTTTATCACTCTAAATTATGACTTATGGTTTTCCGACCAAAACTACCGAAAATCTTTATCTGCAAAGCTTAATCAGCCATTTACTGATGCTGGACTGCAAAAAGTAACTGGACAGCATGGCGGAGGTAGTTCATTTGATGGGGTAGCATTTTCAGATAAAGCACAACAAATGAAGGTATTAGAGCGGTGGAAATTTTTTCAAAACGATAGAGAATATTTATCATTATTAAAAAATGAGGAACTACTAGCTCTTTACAAACGTATTTATGGGGAGCCTCCATTTCAAATTTAAGCCTTATTTTCCCCTGTGGTATGAAAGCCTGTAAAGATTTCACTGCGCTCTTGAAATTATACCTTGCCTTCCCGTACAACGCTTTGATAAAAATATTCTAGTGCTGCGACGCAGGTTCGATCTTCGTAGAGATATGAATGGCGATGCTTTATTTTTTCAACTATACTTTCTCTCCAATTTCGGTCTAACCCCAACCTAACTGCAATCTTAATATATTCATCGGCATCTTTAGCTATTGTTTCTGTCACGCCTAGCATTTTTAAAATTCCGTATGAATTTCGTCCGCGCATAAATTCGCCAGGAGAAGTAACTACTGGTAAATTGCACGCGATCGCTTCAAAAGTAGAGTTGCCACCAGACCAACTGAAGGTATCGAGGAAAATATCAGAAACCAAATTTAGATTGCAATAACTATCCCAATCTTGTGGAGGCACCATCACACAATAGTCTTCACTATTTAAGCCTACACTAGCAAATGCCCGCTGTAAGCGTCGCCGAAACTGATCTTTAACATGGTCACTGAGATAACTTATAAATACAATTTGAGCTTGAGGCACTTGTGAGACTATTGCAGCAAAAATGTAGTCGTACTGAGGTAGGTACTTAAATAGAGATTGGCAGGATAAATAAATTATAGCATCATTCTTGAGCTGAAAATCAGACCGATTTTTTGTAGCTTTAGGAATTATTGGTTTAGGGTAGCTCATCCCAATATTTGGTAAGCGAATTAATTGCTCTGAATAATGTGATTCAGCATTTTCTGGTTCCATCAATTCATTAGATAAATAATAATCAATGGTCGGTAAACCTGACGTTACTGTATTTCCCCAGCTTGTGCATTGCACGGGGGCAAGCCGCAATCCTGCCATTAGAGTTGCTTGAGGCAACATACCAAGATCTGTATAGACTAGAATGTGTAATTTGTCGGCGATAATTTGTTGACAGACCTTTTCAAGGTTTTGAGGGATGTGATAAAATACATCACTCTTCTGTTGGAATTGTTCGGTTATGAAGTCAGGTTCCCGACCAATGTAGTAGCAGTAAACTTCAAATTTTTCTTTAGTAGCATATTTTATCCAACCTAGTGCCCATCTAGCTGCGGAGTGAAATTGTAAAAATCCTGATACATAACCGACACGAATTTTGTCATCCTGATTAAAATGATTAATCGGCAGTTCTTTAACCCACTCGGGATACTTTGCCGCCATAATCCGATAAATAAACTGACCATACTTTTTCTGTAGCTCCAGGTCGTTATAACCTTGATACGCCAATAAAAAATTAGTCCATCTACCAATACCGAGAAGTGCTTTATTTACTGCTTCAGGTGTTTCTAGAGATATTTCCTGAGTGATTGCCTCTAAACCCTGGCTAAATCGATTTCTGTACCAATCAACTTCTGATTGGTGGTCATAAATAATTGGTAGCGTTAAATTTTT
>CASBQM010000740.1 GCA_949127645.1 Synechococcales cyanobacterium PMM_0036 | reverse complement strand
CCATCTCACAAATCACCTGGGATCGCTATATGGTCTGAAACCGTTGATTTCTCTTTCCTAACAATGTTTGAAGTAGCCTGAAACCGGCTGAGTAATTGCATTCTCTGGCAGCCACACCCTTTCTGAAAGCCAGTCATAGCAATATTTTTGAGATTAGCGTTGTTTTTTGCGCCGTTGCTAAATGAAGCCAGAACGTGAAGCCGCCCTGCACCCCAATGGCGGCAGACTGCTTTATGAACGGTGTAATCACCGCTCTAACCTGAGATGTCTAACTGCTTACGCAACTGGCTACTAACAGCATCAATCACAGTCACTACGAACAGTAAAACAAACATCATTGTCGTCGCCTTATTGTACTCAAAGCCTCGAATATAATTGACTAACTCAAAGCCAATTCCGCCTGCCCCGACCACGCCCAGCACCGAAGCAGCCCGAATATTGTACTCAAACATATAAAGGGTATACCCCAAACCAATTGGCAATACTTGCGGAAAAATTCCATACTGAGCAATCTGCACCCAAGATGCGCCACTCACTTGCAGCGACTCAATTGAGCGAGGATCAATCGATTCGATCGCCGTTTGATAAAATTTTGCCAGATACCCAATGGTGTAAATTCCCAGGGCCAAAGTTCCCGCCGGTGCGCCTAACCCTGTTGCGGAGACAAAGAACAAACCGAGAACGATCGAGGGAATCGATCGCACGACATTTTGCAATAGGTTTGCAGCCCAACAAATCCAGGATTGGGTGAGATTGTGAGCAGAAAGCAGCGCTATTGGCACAGACAGAACTGCACCAATAGTGGTTCCCCACAAAGACATCTGAATGGTTTCAATCAGCGCTTTAACTGCGACATCTGTAACAGACCAATCTGGAGGCAACAATCGTGAGATGAAATCTATCGTGTAGGGCACGCTCTCATTGAGCATTTCCAGGTTAAGTTTTAGTCCCTGAAATGCCCAGCCATAGAGGAGCAACAGCCCCCCTAAAATTGATAGCCCTTTTAACCAGGCAACATTGAAACCAAACCCTTGAGGACGAGAGATAAAAAATTTCATGGATTGCCTATAGAAAAGTAATCAGGCAAATTCTCACAATCACCCTCATAAATCACGCGCCCTGAATCCAAGACGATCGCTCTTTGGGCATAATGGGTGGCAATAGTCAGGTCGTGCAGCACCGTAACAATGGTCATACCTTGCTGATGCAATTGAGCAAAGATATCCATCACTTGCTTTGCTGCCAATACATCTAACCCTGCAATCGGTTCATCCGCGAGTAGAATTTTAGGAGATTGCATTAAGACGCGGGCGATCGCAACTCGTTGTTTTTGACCGCCACTGAGTTGGCTAGTTCGTTGATTCATCTGAGCCTCTAATCCCATTTTTTGCAGGAGCTGTAAGGCGCGAAGGCGATCGTGACGCCGAAAACCGAGCAACGTCTGCCAGGTCGATCGCTGTCCCAAACAGCCACACAGCACATTCTCCAATGCAGTGAGTTGAGGCACCAAGCCACCCCCCTGAAACAGAATGCTTACATCTTGAGAATGGCGCAACGGCTGGGATCTGACCGACAACCCATTGATATGGATGCTGCCTGCTTGGATGGGCACTAAGCCAACCAGCGATCGCAGCAACGTTGATTTTCCGGCACCATTCAGCCCCAGTAACGTGACAAACTCACCCGATCGAATCACACAATTCACCCCATCCAAGGCTGGGCGCTTCAGTGCAGGCAGAAACGGTGAATGTAGATTTGAGCAGGAGATCGCCGGAGCGATCAAAGGCTGAAGCTTTGAAATCCCCGGATTGATCTTGATCTCATCTCTCATTTAAGGCTCCATCCCGACCTGCTGCAAAGCCTCTTTGACAGGTGCAAGATGAGTATCATGATCCACCTTGATCAGTTCATTGGAGTTGTATAGCGCTGTCAACAAACCATTATTCGTAGGTTCATTCAACTTTTGCAGCGCAGCAATGATCTGATTGCGTTGTAATTCAGGCACTCGATCGTCGATTGCCACTCCATGGGCAGGCACCCCAGAAATTTCATGCAACACTCTCAAGCGATCGCCTTCTGCTTCAGTGATGTAGGGAGGCTTGAGTGCGTATTCAGAAACTGCCGCTACATCCGCTTGACCGCGCAGAACTGCTTGCAGGGCAGCACCATAATTTCCTCCATAACTGACCTCACCAAAAAAATCGTCTAAGCGATCGCGATTGGGTACCAGTCCTTGTTTGACCAATTCACTCACTGGAAAAATAAAGCCGGAACCCGATGTGGGAGAGGTAAACGATATTCTCTTGTCTTTCAACTGCTCCAAGTTTTCCTGATTATTGCTTTTCTTTTGCAACTGGCTATCCTGGCGTACCACGAATACAGAGCGGTAAGTATGCCCCCCAGAATAACCGTTTCGCACCTCTGCAAGATAAAGCTTTGCTCCTGCTAATTGCTCAGCCTTGAGCGCAGGACGGCTGCTTAAAAACGCCACCTCAGCCCGATTTGACTTTAAGGCTTCGACCGCTGCGGTGTCATCAGCAACGATCGCCTCAACGGGAATTTTCAGTTCGTTGGATAGGAACTTGGCGATCGAATCTGCTTTACGCTGGGCATCGGTAGTTCCAGTCCGGCTAGGAAAAACAACCTTTAATCGCTCTAGGGTGTTTTGCTGACCGACGATTTGCTGCTGTTCTACCGGAGCAGATGGGGCTGCCGCGTTCGGTTGTGTAGCGATGTTAGAGTCAGGGGCTGCACAAGCGATCGTTAGGCTACTCAGCCCAATCAATCCAATGCTAGCGCGCAACAGCAATTTTTTATTAAATGCCATAAATCTATCCTATCGATTAATGAGTAGTACTTGCTCTCGCGGCAATATTCGCAATAAAGCTAAAAAGCATAGTAAGCTTTTTAAGAATCTAAGTCAATAACTAATGAGAATAGTTCTTAAATAGCTGAAAATTAAATAGCTGAAAAATCTTGCTGGACTCGACCTTCGCGTTGGGCGCGATTCTCTCTGAGACGGCAAAGCCGATCGCGCTCCCAACATTACCCTTCAACCCACGGTTTGGAAAGCCTCAACTCAAGGGCGATCGCCCCCAGACACTTTTGGGACTCTAACCACCCACCACTCGTGTTGTCGAACTACGGGTATGGTTAAACTTGATCTGAAGCATTGCCAGACCCCGTGCAGCTTTACTTAAACGGGATTCTCAGTCAGATTCTGAGTGACCGCCTTTTATCCCTGCTGCAGCCTAGCACTGGGGAGGTGGAATTGTCCTTAATCTATATTTCAGCGATCGCTACCAGTAAATTTATAGCAGTTCATAGCGGTTGTGAACACCCTACAAATACAGCACACAATCCCTAAATCGCTTTCAATGCTGAGCTTGGAGAATGACCGTCTGCTTTCTCTGTAAGCTTAACTGTCAACGTCTTGCTGGCTTTAGTCTTAGCATGCTTCAAGACTTATTTAGAATGAAATAACCCGGATCGTTGTCATACCCGGTTTACGCCTAGGTTACTACTATAGCTACTGTCAAGGCGAGTAACTTATAGTGCAGCAATTTCAATTTCCTGAATTAAAAAAAGAAAGTTGCCAATACATAGGATCTCTTTGCTCCCTAAAGCATAGTTTTTACTGAATTGAAGAGAGTGATTATTTAGACTGCAACCGTTGGTGCTATTCAAATCACTTAATAAATATTCTCCATTCCGGAAAATGATTTTGGCATGGAAGCCGCTAACTTCTGGGCTGTCTAAGATGAGATCACAATTAGGATGTCGTCCAATGATACATTCACGATCAGGATGTGACTCTGGCGATAAAATGATTTCTCGGAACTCGTCAGTTTGAAGATTCAGAATTTTAGCATGAAGCATCTGGTGTTCGAAAATGATTTGTGATGTGGGTTATGAAAGGTGAAACGAGTTGTGCCCGCTCTACCTCTCGTAACCCATTTGAGATTGCTATATTCACTTTTTCAGAAGGTATAAAGCCGATTAACACGAATAGTGGATCTTTGAGAAGTAAGAATATTAAGAATACATACTCTCCCAGTTTTCAAATCAAAATATCCACCAACTAGCTTGATTTTTCTCTCCTCTAGTAATTGAGTTATCACTATTGATTCCTTCAATCTCTCCATTTGTAGAAAAACATTTTCTCGAACAGCATTCTCTAACCGATCGCCAGGTTGATTCGACGAACGAGATATAGCAGGCTGAATGGAATCAGTTAAAGTATTCATCTGCCCCATCAAATTTCCGCCCTTTAAGGTGGCAATAACGGCTCCGCAGTTACCGTGCCCTAGTACAAGCAAGACCTTTGTATTGAGCACTGATGTTCCATACTCAACACTTGCTAATTCCGTAGGAGTGACGATATTACCTGCCACGCGAATGACAAAGAGATCGCCAAGTCCTTGGTCAAAGATCGCTTCGAGCGGGACACGAGAATCTGAACAGCCCAGTATGGTAGCAAATGGTGTCTGTTTTTGTCTTGCTTCTTCTAAACAAGTCAAATGATCTGGGTTTATGGATTGGTGATTGATGAATCGTTTATTGCCCGCAATTAGCTTTTGTAAGGCTTGATCAGCGGTCAAATCCTGTACTCCATCTTGTGGGCTTCTCAATTTCCAGACTGAAGACTGTGAGCGAGTCTTTTCAGTCTGAAGCTGAGCAACTCTTGAAGATGAGGCGATTGTTAGATTGTTTTGAGATTTCATAAAGTAACTGGTGCAGAGATAGCGACTTGAACAACTTGGCTGCTCCTCAAAAAGACTCTTTCAATCTTCTTTATATGGATTCATGAATTTTTATATCGCTCCGGATACTCTACGTTGCTTCATCTGATGATTGATATTGAAAATTGTCTATGGTTATCGCTTGCTATCCTCATTCCAATATGATTTTCAAATCACGATAGCTCTCTTTACCAGCTTCAATAATTGCAAAGTTCAACATCACACTTCTAAAAACCAGAATTTTCGCGCGCAGAGCCGTTTGTGACAGCTTAGAGTTGTGAATAAAAGTTAAACTAGATGAGCTGAGCCAATACAAAACCTCAAGGGATCTTCTAAGTAGGTGGGGCTAATTAAATATTAAGATCCGCGCAAGTTAAGTTGAGGCTCTAAACCTATTACCCACATGGGTTCTGCTACCGCTAACCCATCCTATAGCGATCCCAGGTGATCTGTGAGATGGTTTGTGAGAGGTGGGGCGGGCTGCGCCCGCCCCACCTCTCACAAACCATTTAGGATTGCTATAGATTGAATGCCACTCACCTACTTATAGAAGCTACGTCAAGGATTACAGTATGGACATTGTGCCGGATCGACCGCTTCGATGCCATTAGGAAACAGTTTTTCTTGGCGAAACCCGCAGTGCTGGCAGTGGTAGATAGCGACACGAGTAAGTCCTGTCGGAAAATTGCACAGGGCGCAGGGCAGACCGGGCTGATGCTCAACTGGCTCAAACCCAGGATAGGTGCATTTGGGGCAGGTGTTTTTAATCGCGGCAACGAGGTTGATGGCTGCTTTTGCAATCACGTTCATGCGGGTCGGGTTATAGAGTGCCCGCATGTCAGTTTCTAGGTGAATGGTGGGCGATCGCCGCAGCGCTTCGGTCACAACCGTGAGCAGTTGAGCTTCACTGATAATGCCTTTCACAATTTCATTCGGGTTTTTAGTCGATGGGGAAGGCATAACAACCAATCCATGCTCTGGAAAGCCAATAGTTTGAGCAAAAATCTGTGCTTCTTCCACACTCCGAACGGTT
>CASBQM010000739.1 GCA_949127645.1 Synechococcales cyanobacterium PMM_0036 | reverse complement strand
GGGAGGTACGGCGATCGAGGTTTTGAATCAGCTTATGTCTGGTTCAGAAGCGATTAAAGAAGATGTTGTAGAAGCAGGTGTTGAAGAAGCAGCGGATGTCTTAGATGAAGCAGAAGCGGATATTACTGACCCTCTGACAGAATAATGTCTAGGCTTTTAGCCGCAATCTCATAGGGGTTGTTGGTTTGGCGATCGCCCTCATTTGTCCAAACGGCGATCGTCAGATCATGCACAGGCAGATATAGCAAAATTGAGGAAAACCCCGTAGTGCTGCCCATTTGCCCCCAAGCTTCTCCCCAAGACATCAGCAAATGTCGGATGCCCAAACCATAACCGCCTTTGCCATCCTCAAGAGTCAGCATTTGGTTAAGCGCGCTGGGGTAGAGCAAGGTGTTATTTGAGCCTGAGTTTTCTAGCCTTGGATTTTCCGTAAAGAGTGCCTGAAAAAATCGCGTGAGGTCGGATGTATTGGAAACAATACCGCTGTCACCTAAACCTAAGCCAGTGTTAATCAACGGCTGGGTAACGTTTTCTAGCTTGCCATCACCGTCCCAATCGTCATAGCCTTGAGCAAAGCCGTTTGGAATGGGATCATGACGCTCTAGAAAAGTGTTCTTGAGCTTTAGCGGTTGAGAGATGCGATCGCGCAACACCTTTGCCAAAGGCTGACCCGTTGTTTGCTCAATAATAATTTGCAGCAGCAGATAGTTAGTTGAAGAATGAAAGTAAATATCTTTGGGGATTGTTGATTCTCGTTGGGGCAAAAACTCCAAGACCTTCTGAGCCGTCCATTCGCGCTTTGGATTCACTAGAATCGCCTGCTTAAAATCCTGTGAACTCGGCTCCATCAAGCTGCTCGTATGGTTGAGCAACTGCCGCACCGTGACAGATTTGCTGTTTCCCAACCGATCCATCACGGTTTTGGGCAGATAAGCGCTAATTTGCCCATCCAGATCCAGATTGTCGCTTTCAGTAAGCTGAAGGCAAACCACCGCGATAAATAGCTCCGTCAAATTGCCGATACGGAAGCGATCGGTAGGCTTAAGCGGAATACCTACTTTGCGATCGCTCACCCCGGCAGCCCCCATCCACACACCGTCAGACGTGACAATATGCAGAACTACGCCGGGTAGCTGATCATTGCCAATGCTTCGATCGAGCAATCGCTGCAATCGATTTGTCGTTTTGGGCGGAAAAGGCTGGAGTTTACCCTGGGTCTGAGCTGCCGACCAAGCTTGCAGAGGCACGATCGCCTGTTCTAGACTCTCCTGACTCACGCAGCTTGCTAGAGCTAATGTGGTTACAAGAGCTAATGTAAGGAGAATAGCGATCGCCAAACCTCTAACATTGATCAGCTTTTTCAGGCGATCGCCCATGAAGTACTTCTGCCTCTGTCGTGAGTAAATAAGGGTGAGTCAACGAGGATAATAACTCCAATATATCCAGTAACTCCAATGTATCCAGTAACTCCAATGTATCCAGCAACTCCAATGTGTAGCGACTCCAATGTATAGCGATTCCAACCTATAGTGATTCCAACGCAGTCTCAAAAAGCCAGTACCCTCCCTTTATATCGCTGCTTCACGACGCAATGGCGGTGGTTGATAGCTTTAGGCAGTGGCATCCTCATGGGTCTAACGCCTGCTCCAGCCCATCTTTGGATATTCGCTTGGGTAGCGCTGGCTCCCCTGTGGATATTGGTGATGGGGACAGAAAAAGTTAGGCTAAAGCACTCTTGCGGCTATGCCCTGCTCTGGGGCATCGGCTATCACGGACTGGCGCTGTCCTGGATTACCGGACTGCACCCCCTCACCTGGATGGGCGTACCCTGGCTGGCAAGCATTGCCATTACGATCGCCTGCTGGATAATCGTGACGCTATGGGGCGCGGCGATCGCCGTCACTTGGGCAGCAGGAGTTAGTCTTTGGTTGAACTGGAGCGATCGGTGCTGGAGCGATCGGCAAGTCAACAAGAGGCGATCGCCCTTTAGTCGCATTCTCATCGGTACGGCTCTGTGGTGCGCTGTGGAAGCTTTTTGGAGTCAAGGAATCCTGTACTGGACTTCGCTATCCTATACGCAAAGTCCGCACAATCTGCTGATTCTGCATCTGGGGCAGCTTTCAGGAGAATCGGCGGTAACGGCAGCGATCGTCTTGGTGAATGCCTGCTTAGCCGAGGCTTGGATTGCCCTGAAGCTAAGAAATGCCTTCCAGGCGCGAGTTCTGCTGCTGGCAGGTCTGGTCAGCCTGATGAGTTTGCATCTAGTGGGCTGGGGTCTTTACCGTTTGCCGATCGCCGATTCGGCTGAAGCCTCGCTGAAGGTGGGCATTATCCAAGGCAATGTGCCAACGCGGATCAAGCTATTTGAGCAGGGCGAAAAGCTGGCGATCGATCGCTACGTCCAGGGCTACAACAAGTTAGTCGATGAGGGAGTAGAAGCCGTCCTTACACCCGAAGGTAGCTTTCCTTGGCTGTGGGTAGGGCGACCCAATCAGGCTCAGAATCCGCTTTATCAGGCGATTCGAGCGCGGGGAGTGCTGGCATGGGTTGGGACGATCGGCGTGCGCCAAAGCAACATTACGCAAACGCTGTTTACCATTACTGGAACCGGCGAAATCTTCAGCCGCTACGACAAGGCAAAGCTGGTTCCTCTAGGGGAATATGTGCCGTTTGAGTCGGTTTTGGGCAACTTCATCAATCGCCTCTCACCCGTTGGAGCTTCGATGATACCCGGAGATCCCAATCAAACCCTAGATACGCCCTTCGGACGAGCGATCGCTGGAATTTGCTACGAGTCGGCTTTCCCGCAGATTTTTCGGCAGCAGGCAATCGCAGGCGGACAGTTCATCCTGACGGCTTCCAACAATGATCCCTACAGCGCGGCAATGATGGCACAGCACCATGCCCAAGACGTAATGCGGGCGATTGAAACCGATCGCTGGGCAGTACGAGCCACCAACACGGGCTTTTCGGGCATTGTTGATCCCCACGGCAAAACCCAGTGGATTTCTGGTTTCCGCACCTACGAAACCCATGCCCACACCATATACCGTCGCCAGACTCAAACGCTCTATGTCAAATGGGGAGACTGGCTCATGCCGCTGCTGCTGGTTGGGGCGATCGGAGTAAGCGTAATGCCAATGGGCGATCGGCAATAGCCTTTCTAGCCGTCTACTGCTTTTCTACCTTATAGATATGAAAATTGCTCAGCACTCCTGCGGTTTCAAAGTGGTAGCTGGGTAGAGAATTACCTAGAAAATCGGGCAGGAGTTTTCCGGGCACAATATCTGTTTTATAAATGCTGAGGAAAAGGAAGTTTTGGCGCTGGGTATTGGCAGAAATTAGGTTCTGAATCTGAGACTGATTGGACTTAACGAGAGAATTGCACGGAGCCTGGAGAGCAATGCCCGCCTTGGCGCAGGTGTCTTCCTGCAAATATTCACCTAGCTTTTGAGCCGCGAATTCTTCGTAGGCGGTCTGATCAGGATTAGTAATGGCTGTGGCGGCTGCCAATCCCAATAGCACCAGTCCGAGCAGTGAGGCAGTGAGCTTGAGCGGAGTCATGGCGATCGCAATAGAGGTAGGGGGCGGGGGCGTATCGGTAGCGTATCCGATCGTTGCAGATCAAAGTTATGAATAAATTAATTCACGGGTAGAGATCGCAACCACTGGGGATAACTAGAGTGAGATAACTACAGTGAGATAACTAGAGTGAGATGACTACAGTGAGAGTGAGCAGTTTTACTCCATTCAATTACGCAACAGATCAATTACGTAACAGAATGTAAAAAAAGAGCTGGGTATAGCTCTAGCAGACGTATCATCACTGCGAGTATGTTTCTGCTCAGAGAGTTTTGCTTCCTGTCATGCGATCAGGAGTCAAGAGCAAAATTTCGTCTGAGTGTAAAAACGGTTTTTTTGTTGTCACAAAAATATAAATCGATTAAAGTCTAGCTACACCTGTAGGACTCCAAGAATGGTATATACCTCAACGTCAGAGCATCCCATGATCAGCCCGCTTGAGCCGATGGATTTTTCATCGCTGCTTGACCCTTCGCTCCTTCAAACCGCACGACAGATTTACCGAACTTACTACGAAGTTCACCCCGAACAAACTCGCCGACCGATCGGCATTGCGATCGATCGTAACAACCATCGCGGCAAGCTAATCTTCGGACAAAAACCCATCCTACTGCCCAAAGAATGTTTTGTTCCCCTCAGCCAGATTGAGTCTGGGCTAATTTAGCAATTTCCAGAGCCACTCTAGACCGAGTGCGATCGTGCATTCAATTATGCTGATAGGCTATATTTAGGTCATATTGAAGGTTCCAGATTGCCCACGCGAGAACAGTCAGATACGGCGATATTTGTTTGTCAGTTGCTTTCCACTCTGTACCAATCTATTCAAGTTTTTCGTTACGACCAAAAATTTAGAGCGATTTATATTCAAGCGGGTACAGGCGATGAGATTGCGTTAGTGATTGACGAAGATGGGAGTTGGGAGTTTGTTTTATGACACCAGATCTGCCTACCATGACAAATGCTGAGTTGACACGGTACCTTTCCGAGCATAGAAATGGGCAGGAAACCTTCAGAGCCGCGTTGGAAGTTTTGATGAGTCGGCGTAACCCAGCAAATCGGCAACCCTACCCTTTTAATCTTGCGGATCCCGAACGTGAGGTCAAACTTCTCTTTAGAGAGAAGCTTGACCAGTCTGAGCATTAATTCTGGGCATCATTATGGTTAACTATCGAGATATCGAAGCTGCCGCTGCCCGATTAGAAGGACAGGCAAATCGAACGCCTGTGATTACCTCTCGGACGGTAAACGATCGCACCCGTAGCCAGGTATTTTTTAAGTGCGAGAACTTTCAAAGAACCGGATCGTTTAAGTTTCGGGGAGCCTACAGCGCTCTGTCCAATTTGTCTCCAGCACAAAAACAGAGCGGCGTTGTCACCTATTCCTCCGGCAACCATGCCCAAGCGATCGCTCTTTCCGGTAAATTGCTGGGGATTCCCACGGCGATTGTCATGCCCCAGGATGCGCCGCTGGTCAAACAGGAGGCAACTCGCGGCTATGGGGCTGAAGTTATTCTCTACGATCGCGCCAGCACCCAACGCGAAGCGCTGTGTCAGCAGATTGCCCACGATCGCGGTGCCGTCATTGTTCCTCCGTTCGATCATGCAGACGTGATCGCCGGACAGGGGACAGCCGCCCAGGAGCTAATTGCAGAAGTGGGCGCGCTCGATCTGTTGCTGGTGTGTTGTGGGGGCGGAGGCTTACTGTCGGGCTGTGCGATCGCCGCGAATGCTCTCTCACCGGAATGTCGTGTGATTGGTGTAGAGCCAGAAGCCGGAGATGACATGACGCGATCGTTTCAAACTCGAACACCGCAGTCTGTGAGTCATCCAGACACGATCGCCGATGGGGCGCGAACGCTGCGTCCCGGCGAACTGACCTTCCCGTTAGTTTTGCGCTATGTGCAAGACATGGTAACGGTTTCGGATCAGGCATTGCTGCGATCGATGTTCTTCCTCTGGGAGCGGATGAAGCTAATCGTAGAGCCGACGGGAGCCTTAGCAACTGCCGCTCTGCTAGAAGGAATGGTTAGCGCACCCGATCGCCGTATTGGCGTGATCATCAGCGGCGGCAATGCCGATATTCAGCAGCTCGTGCGCCTTAAAACAGCTTAAAACAGCTTAAAAAGCCTGAATCCATTCCATCACTTCGTACTCCGTCCAGATGCCGTTTTGCC
>CASBQM010000738.1 GCA_949127645.1 Synechococcales cyanobacterium PMM_0036 | reverse complement strand
GACTCACATCACTCTATTTCTGTCAATGCGTAAGTCCTATATTACTCCAACGACAATTACTACTCCCATGAAGAAGAAGCCAAAAACTCGCAGTGGTTCGGCAGGGGTGCAGCGAAGTTGGGGTTGGAGGGAGCGATTCGTCCTGGGGACTTTGGAAAACTACTTCAGGCACAAACCCTAAATGGGCAACTGCTCCATGCTCGCAGCCTTACGACAGGCAAAGCTAGAGCAGGCATTGACCTAACTTTTAGCGCACCTAAATCAGTTTCTATTGCTGCACAAATTGGTGGAGATGAACGACTGATTGAGACACATCGCATTGCGCTCATCAGGACTTTAACTGTCTTAGAAAAACGCGGTGCGCTAACCAGAGTTTCTCAAGATGGGAAACGCAATAAAGTATGTACCGAGAATTTAGCAATCGGGCAGTTTCACCACGACACCAGCCGAGCAAGAGACCCTCAAATTCATACCCACTGCGTCATTTTGAATTTCACGCAAGCACCAGACGGGCGTTGGCAAAGCCTCGATAATCAACAGCTATATCGGCTCAAAATGATGATGGGGCTAACTTACCGCAATGAATTGGCAATCGAAGTGCAAAAGCTGGGGTATCAAATTGAAAGGCGTGAAGGAGGGCTTTGGGAGATTCAGGGCTACTGCCCTGAGGTATTGGGACACTTTTCTAAACGGGCAAAAGAAATCAAAGCCGCAGTGAGTGAGGGTGCAACCAGCAAACAGAAAGAGCTTGCTGCACTCAAAACCCGCGTACCTAAAGGCAAAGAAATTTCGCGCGAAGCACTTAAAGCATACTGGCAAGAGCAAGCTGATAGGCTTCAGGTTCAGCACCCGCAGTCAATCCATCACCCGCCTCAGATAGAACCCGCTGCCGTTGAAGCAGCAGTTAGCGACGCGATCGATCACTGTTTAGAACGAGAAGTTTCCTTCAACCGGGAAGATTTAGAGAAATTCATTTTCACTAGTGTAGGACGCTACAGCTTTGAATCAGTCAGTGCTGCCATCGAAAAAAACTCTGAACTAATTCAGTTTCAAGACAAGAAGAGAATACGATACACTACCCAGGCGGCAGTTAACCGTGAGCAGAGGACTGTACAACTTTTAGTGCGAGGGCAGGGGAAAGAAAACCCGATCGCCTCTCCTCAAGTTGTGGCAAATCACCTGATAGATAAACCTTTAACAGTTGAACAACGTCAGGCGATCGAGTTTGCAGCCAGCAGCACTGATCAAGTATTGGCATGGCAGGGTTGTGCTGGTGTGGGTAAGAGCTACACAGTCAATGAATTTGGACAAATTGCTCAGGCTGCGGGCTATCGGGTGATGGGATTTGCACCTGGCGCTGAGTCTGCCAAGGTTTTAGAAACTGAAACTGGGTTGCCTTCAACAACCGCAGCTGCCAAACTACAAACTCAACCATCCTTGCTAAAGCAGCGCCAGTTTTGGATTATAGACGAGGCAGGATTGCTGAGTGCCAAAGATGCCGCAGCGTTAATGGAACGTGCTCGATTTGAGGATGCCAAGATGCTGTTGATTGGCGATACGCGACAGCTTTCCGCAGCTGGGGCAGGCAACCCCTTTAAGTCGCTGCAGCAGCACGGCATGGCAACTGCCCATCTAGAACAATCTTTCCGGCAGAAGGAACCTCATCTGAAATATGCAGTGGACTTAATTGTAGAGGGCAACATCAGCGAGGGCATCTCCCTCTTAGAACAGCAGGGACGAGTACAGGAAATTGGCGATCGCCCTACGAAGCTGGCTCAGATCGCCCAAGACTACCTGAGCCTCACGCTAGAAGAACGATCGCAAACTTTGGTGCTAACCGATACGAATCAGGAGTGCCAAGAACTTACGACTCAGATTCGTCGAGGGCTTCAAGATGCAGGACTACTTGGGCAGGATGTCGAGGCGACAAGATTGAAGCCGAGGGATTTGACGGAGGCTCAAATGCGTTTCTGTCATCACTATCAGCGAGGCGATGTAGTTATTCTATTAGCGGACTACAAGCGATTTGAACTGGTCAAGGGTGAAGCGTATGCTGTTACAGCGATCGACCCCGAACATGAGCGCCTGTCTCTTCGCAGTGAGGATGGCAGCGTTTGCCAAGTAGATCCAGCTCGCATCAAGAAAACGGTTTATGAACGGCTGCCGATTGCTGTCGCGGAGGGCGACCATCTCAGATGGACAAAAAATCAGCACGACTTGAGTAGGCGAAAAGGGCAAGAATTTACTGTTACCAGCGTTCAGCAGAACTATACAGAAATTGTCTATAGCAGCGGAAGTGCTGAAACTGTTGACTTGAGAAAAGCACAGCACTTTGACCACGCTTGGGTTAGTACCACTTATTCTTCACAAGGTAAGGCGAGCGATCGGGTTTTGCTCAGCGCCACTAAAGACTGCACCGTTAGCCGCGAGTCTATCTATGTAGGCGTGAGTCGCGCCAAATTTGAACTGCAAATCTATGTCTCTGATATCCAGAATTTCCGCGCTCAGTCTCAGATTTTCCGCGTTAATAAAAACCCACTAGAACCTCTCTCTGGTAACAATCATGTTCGATCATCTTAAGCCCAACAAGTCATCGAAGCCAATTCCGGCGAAGCAAGTTGCCAAAACACCAGTGCACGGCTCCATCCCTAGTCAGTCCACCCTTGACCAATCCGCCCTTAACGCATTCCAGCACTGGCTCAGAACCCTCGAAGCCGATCGCAAGACAAGAAATTCTCGAAGCGTTAAGGCAACTCACAGACCAAGTATCAGCGGGGTATCAGGAGATTTTGGCGCTGAAAGTGAGAGTAGGTGGAATGGAGCAGAGCCAGATTCACTCAAAGGTGGAAGGGAAAACGTTCGAGAGTCTCTTAATGCAGATAGAAGCTGGCTTCAAGCAGATGCAAGAGAGATCGAACCTGATGGAGGAACCCTTCAGTTTTCAGAACTGGCTGACTCAATTCAAGCAAAATCCTCATTTACGGAGGAGGCTGCTGCAAGGGATGGGAGTAACGATCGGCTTGTTGATGCTCCTGAATCTGCAATGGCAGCAGATGAGCCTACTGCAGAAAGCCTACTTGAAATTGAATACGATCGAACTGCGACTCAAGCGGATAGAGAGTCAGAAGAGCTGATTGAACCACAGTCTCGAAAACCAGAGCAGGGCGATGTGCAATGGCAAAGAGCAGAGTTTCTGCTAAAGATCGTTACAGGAGTAATTAATCACAGTGGCAAAGGCTATGTAGAAAATGAAGACTACTGGGCGAAGTGGAACAGCGAGGCAGGGCTTCTGTCGATCACCCGTAAGGCTGACCAGAAACTAATTGTTCAGGCTCAACTGGCTCCAAAGCCAGAACGCTGGAATATCTTCCTTGCCGATGTCAGCTTAGAAGACTATCAAGACTTCGATCGCCGACAACAAGCCCGAACTCAGCAGAAACGGCACTATTACCGGGAACTGTATGACCATTTTGCTCCAAAGCAGCAAATCTTGACTTCAGAACAATCTGATCACGTTGTTGCTAAGCAAGTATACGAGGGGGCATTAAAGAACGGACTATCTGAAGCAGAAGCTGTAAAAGAGGCTACTTTGACCATCCTGCATCACGACTATGCCCAAGAGATAAGCCAACGTAAAGGTAAACAGATCGCGCTGGAGTATGTGAATCGGGTCGTTATGGAGGCTCTCAGCCAGCCGCGGGAGGCACAAGTCAGATTCAATGAACTCGAACTAGGCTAGATTATTTGAGAAGATTCGAGCTGCTTCGCGCCAAAAGGAGAAAAGAGCAAAAAGTTTCAAGTGAACAACTGTAGAGGACAAATTTATCCTTGACTGAGATATCGCCGAACAGAGCGATACGATTTATACGGTGGCTACTGCGGCAATAAATTAAGCAGCAAGAAAAGGAAGATGGACTATCTCCACCTAGAGATCCTTAACCCGTGATAAGCGCTATCTTGCTGAGAGAAGCAGATTCTATGACTTTTACTTAGGGAATACAAAACTTCAAAATTACTATTATATTCCCTAAATTTTCTCAGAAATGAGAACCGTACGAGGGCATTTTTTCAGAGAAACAGAGTCTCACCTTTATGTAGTAGCGATGCTATTGGCGGGTAGGCTACAAACAGGATTACAAAATGTGACAAGTGGCGAAAAGCTTGATCGTTCACTACCCATAATTCTTGTAGTACGATTGAAGAGGTGATTGTAATACATTGGTCAATAGCATCTGCTGCTAAATGAAGGCGCTGTCACTATGGCTCTTGCCAATCTAGCGGCGAACCAGGGATGGACTAGAAACCGATCGTCGAAAACCCGTGACTCGCATCCGCAGCTGATCCGATGGAGCCATTGTCAGACCGCGACGAATTGGTCGGATTGGCTGGGAGTTGGCTATTGTCAGCTCCATATTTGACACCAACTCAAACAACACCAACTTCATCTCAAACAGCGCAAAAGCAGAGCCAATACACCGCCGATCGCCCCCACCAAATGGCAAATATTCGTAAGGGGAAAACTGGCGCTCTAAAAATCGCTCGGGTCTAAACTGCTTCGGTTCGGGATAGACGGTCGCCCGGTGATGCGCTAGATAAATCGAGGGCATAATCACCGTACCCGCCTCTAAAGCATAGCCCGCAATGGTCATGGGCTGCTTAACGATGCGTGGGAAAGCGCTAATGGCGATCGGGTAAAGACGCAGAGTCTCCTGACAAATGGCGCTGAGATAGGGCAGCCGAGCGATCGTCATGGGATCTAGATCAGCCTTATCATCCAGTGCGTCTACTTCTGCCAATAGCCGAGTGCGAACGTCTGGTAAATAGGCGATCCAATACAGCGCCCAAGCTAAAGCCGATGCTGTCGTCTCGTGCCCCGCAAACAGCAGCGTGATCAATTCATCGCGCAATTCGACATCGCTTAAGGGCTGCCCATCCGGATCACGCGCTGCCATCAGCAAAGCCAGAATATCCGTTCTCTCCGCGTCGGGTTGAGTGTAGCGATCGGCAATCTCGGCATAGATCAAATCATCTACCTGTTGCCGCAGCCGTAAAAAACGTCCCCAGGGACTCCAGGCTCCCCAATCCTTCTGCAAGAACGGATAGAACAACAGCATTGCACCCACGGGCGAACCAAAAACATCTAGCATTTGGCATAGAACCTGCCGCAACTGGTCATAGCGCTGTCCGCTATCGAGACCAAACACCGCCTTAAGAATCACCTGTAAGGAAATCGACTGCATCACCGGACGCACCGCAAAGGTGGTGCCGACTTTCCAAGGGCGCATAACCTGCTGGGTAATCTCTTGAATCACCTGAGCATAGGAGCGCATCCGATCGCCGTGAAAGGGGGGCATCAAAAGCTGTCGTTGGCGCTGATGGGCTTTGCCTTCGAGCAAGACAATGCCATGCTCGCCCAAGAGGAATTGAAGCACTTGATTGCCTCGCCCAGCGCTCAGTTGTTCCGGTCTAGCCGTGAAGATATCTTCTAGAGCCTCAGGACTGCTGAAGTAGATTAAGGCTGGTTTGGCATCTGGCGCAGTGACCTGGTAGTCATCGCCATAGGTTTTAGCGCGAGCATCCAGTGTTTCAAAGGGGCGAAAGATGAAGCGCAGTCCCCAGAGGCGACGGAGCCAGTAGGGAGAGTTCAGAGGACCGTTCAGTGATCGGGTAGAAGGGTCAGCCATGATGTCGGTTGAGTGGGTCAGACTGAAGTTTGCAGCAAACGGTGCCTCTTTTATGTTAACCAGTAATTGATGGGGCTAATCGACGCTTGATTATGCGGATGCCTACTAAAGTTTTAGTCAGGTTTGGATTAGACGATCGCTCAGTCTCCATCATTGGGTCTTGTAATAAAACGCTCAAGCGTATACCACCCAGGATGCAAACTTACTTAGGGAACATAAACGCTCAAAACTAGCTTTATGTTCCCTAAATTTTTACTCATGAATAGGGGCACACGAAAGCGCTGCTTGGTGTATTTACTCTTTTTGATTTAATCCCTGCTCTAGCTTGGCTTGTAGTTGCCTCAATTCTTCGATCGAGCAATCTTGACCGCTAGCATCCAGAAGCCTAGCGATATCCATCAATTGAGCAGATAGATACAGAGGAACACGAATGGATTTCGTTGGCAGATGTTGCCAAGTTGTCCTCTGCCGAATCAAATTTTCAGTGCTTGGTTTAAGATTTGCCATAGTTCAAGCGTATCACAAGCAAGTTGAACTGAAGTAAGATAAGCTATTCGAGTGAACACACGAATAGGGGAGCATTAAGGGTATAATCAACTTAGGGAACACACCCAGGCTATCTTGCTATTTGTGTTCCCTAAGTTTATCTCATTCCAAAAACAATGCCTCGGCGCACGCCTGCTCAGCAACTTATCGCAGAGATTCATGGCTGGGAGACAGAGCATCTCATCGATCTGCGAGATATGCTAACCGGGCTGATCGAGGCACAGCAGCAACCTGTTAGGCTGGCAGTTACCGATAAACGCCCAGACGGCTCGGAGATCGGAGTGCGAGGAGGAGCGGGACATATCGAATTGAAGATGATTCCCGATCGCAAGTCTGGCAAGTCCTATGGTCCCTATAAGTACCTAAGATACCGAGGTATCACGAAGCGGGGTGCGATCGGCTTAAAAAGCGTTTATCTTGGCAAAGCAATTCCTTCAGCAACTGCAATACAGTCCCCTGCGATCGAAGCCAGTACATCGAATGATTAGGGATTTGCTTAGGGAACATTCGATACGTACTGTACTCAATAGAGAAAAGGAAGGCAGTGAGTGAATCAGCTTGGTAGAGAATATGAAGCATTTCTACGCGATCTCAAAGAGCGCATTCGCGATGCTCAACTTAGGGCTGCAATCGCCGTCAACCGAGAACTGGTGCTGCTCTACTGGCGGATTGGACACGAGATTTTGACGCGGCAGCAGCAACAGGGCTAGGGTGCAAAGGTGATCGATCGCTTGGCAAAAGACTTAAAGCAGGAATTCCCAGAGATGCAAGGATTTTCCCCTCGAAATCTCAAGTATATGCGGGCATTCGCCGAAGCCTATTTAGATGAACCAATTGTGTAGCAAGCTGCTGCACCAATTCCCTGGTTCCACAATTGTGTGTTGCTCGATAAGGTGAAAGACCCCGTTCAGCGGCTATGGTATGTCCAGCAAACGACTGACCAAGGCTAGAGCCGAAATGTGCTGATGCTTCAAATCGAAAGTGAGCTATATCAGCGACAAGGAAGCGCGGTGACTAACTTTGAGCAGGTGCTGCCCAAAGTTAGTCGGATTTAGTGCAGCAGATTATCAAGTCTCTCTACAACTTTGATTTTCTCTGCCTCGATAACGAGCGATCGGAACGTCAGCTTGAACGGGCGCTGATCGATCATATTCGAGACTTCTTGCTAGAGTTAGGAGTCGGATTTGCGTTTCTAGGGAGTCAGTATCCGATCGAGGTAAGCGGCAAAGAGTATCGGCTTGACCTGCTGTTTTACCATGTTCAACTTCACTGCTACATCATTATAGATCTTAAAACTGGAGAATTT
>CASBQM010000737.1 GCA_949127645.1 Synechococcales cyanobacterium PMM_0036 | reverse complement strand
CGGCGTTGTCCGCAGGGCCAGGGACGGGGTCGGCAGTCGTGTCGGGGGACGATGATGTTGCAGGCGCGGCGCGCTTGCAACATCATTTAACTGCGTAAGTCCTATTGGTGTAAACGTTAATGGAGAGTGCAATATCCATTACCCCTTAAGTTCATCCAACTTCGCCTTGACGGTTTGAATGTCTTGCCACATGAGCCACTTGGGGCTACCTTTTTCGCGGGACTGATTTCGTAGTAGATAGGCAGGGTGAAAGATAGGCATATAGAGCCGTCCTGCTTTTTCGACCCATTCGCCCCGCACTTTAGTAATGCCCTGCTTGATGCCGAGCAAGTTTCGCATGGCGATCGCCCCGGTTAGCAGAATAATTTTGGGATCGACCATGCGAATTTGCTCCAGCAGGTAAGGACGACAGGCATCCATTTCGGCAGGGGTGGGCGTACGGTTTTCGGGCGGACGGCACTTGACGATGTTGGCGATCAGCACATCCGCTTCGGTAAGCTGCACCGATTCCAGAATTTTGTCTAGCAACTGTCCCGACTTCCCGACAAAGGGCAATCCTTGCAGATCCTCATTTTCTCCAGGCCCTTCGCCCACGATCATAATCGGAGCCTTCACATTGCCTCGATAGACAACAGCATGGGTTCGCGTTGCGCCCAGTTCGCATCGATGACAGCGATCGCAATGCGCCTTAATCTCCTCCATATTGGAGTAGGTGCCGGGCGGAATTGGGATTTTGACATCTGTAGGAATCAATTCAGGGTCAACGGGTTGAGCTGGAGCGCTGCCTACAGCCATATCGCCCAAGCTAAATAGATCAATTTGGTCGTCGCTAGCCATGAATCTCTCAGTCGTTGGAGGAGTTAAGTCTGGAGGCTTGCACTAGAAGGCACGTAACTAGAAGGCACGTAACTATAGCGATCCTAGGTGATTTGTGAGATGGTTTGTGAGAGGTGGGGCGGGCTGCGCCCGCCCCACCTCTCACAAACCATTTAGGATTGCTATATGAGGCTTTAACTATGAGGCTTGTATATTAAAGCATTCAACTCAATTCCGTCCAACCGTCTTGAGAGGAAAATAGGGCAAGGCTCCAGAAAAATAGTTAGAAAAAGTTGTGACAGATTGAAAAGTTGCAATAAAAAACCGACAGGTTTCTGTTAAGAGTCTGTCGGCAAGTCGTGTGTTCCCTGTTGATGACTCGGCTAGAGTTGAGTCTTCTACAGTATGCAGGTCGGGAACTATAGCGATTACGATCTCAATCAGTTGATCTGGTGATTGCGATCACCACATTGAAGAAATAGACCAAAAACGGGGAACTTTATTCCAATTTGCTCTTGCAAAATCTCTAGGTTCCTAGTCCTAAGCCTTTCGTTTAAGCCTCTAGTGCTGCAAACTTCGATCGAATTTCTTCTACCCGCTTGCGATTTACTCCCAAATCCGACTCGCCCAAACGAGATGCCGATCGCACCTGAAGCACACCTGCATCTTGGTCGAGATAAAACTCTACATCATCGACAAACCCCATGAGTCCGCTGGTGAACTCAACATAGAGATAATCATCCGTTGCGTCAATGATTTTGGTGCGCTCCATGCCTTCAATGACCGACTTAAGATTTGCTAGCGCCGTTGCGGAAGATTTGTAGGCGATCGCCCCAACTCGATGCTCTTGATCAGACTCTATAGCTTGACTACTGACACAATTAGGCGAGCTAGGACAGGGCGCTAGCTTCCCGGTCGTTACGCCTAAATTGGTCGGGCGTTTCCCTGAAAACGAAAAAAGTGATTTGCTTCCCATAGTGATGACGACAGATGCAGTAGAAGAGGACTTAACGGATAAAAAGTCTAAAACGGGAGGGGAGGCGATCGCTGCTTCTAAGTTTAGCCAGCCTGTCAAGGTAAGGATTATTGCTAAGAAAGTAGTCAATCCTAGTTTAAACATGATCTTGTCTCTGCGTTTGCGATGTGCCGATATCAGTGGAGCAAGAAGATGCACCGATCGTGCAATATTCCCTCATTTAGGTTTACTCTACCTAGAGCCATTTTTGCGCTTTTGTTTGTCTGAATCTACCTCAAGCAGGTCGGTCTTGAGCAGGTCAGTCTTGAGCAGGTCTGCTTCGGGAAGGTCAACTTGAGGTCGGTCGGCTTTGGGCAAATGAGTTTCGTGCAAGATCAGCCGGTTGCCTGCCGGATCGTAGGCATAAACTTCTCGACCGTGAGAAGAGGTCATAATATCGCCCGGAAGTAAGTGATCACCTGTCAACCGAGTTTCAATAAAGGCTTGTTCGACAGAGGCGATCGCCTCCTCTAGTTGAGCCACTTCAATACAAAGGCTAATACTCCCCGCCTGACCCTCAAACTCCGATCGGTGAACCGTGCTGGGTTTAAAGATGCCAAGCCGCAGACCCGGAAGCTGAAACTCTGCATACACTTCAGGAATATACTTGACAGGCTCTTGCCCAAAAAGCTGCCGATAAAACCGCACTAGGGTTTTGTCATCTGGATCGGCTAACGCCACAAACACAGTGCTGCACTGCAAAACCATAGTTATTAACAGCGAGTGAATAGCGAGTATAGGGGAAGTAGTGGCCATAACGCCCTCTTTACAACGCCCTCTATTGAACAAGCGTAAGCGATCGGCACTTGATTAACGGCTGTCCTCAACACTTATCCTCCTTAACACTTATCTTCTGACTCCCTATTTTCTGACTTCCCTTCTCTCACTCCCTACTCCAATGTAACCATCACCTGACATTCTCTCTGCATTCGATATCGACGCGCCGAAAATTTGAATTAGAGTGGAGGGTGAAGATTCGATCGCACTTAATAAATTTATTTAATAGATTATTGGGTTTTATTGAATTTTTAGAAACAGAAATATAGCGTTTTCTAGAGTTAGGCATGAAACTGGCAGCACGTTTGGGACAGGTCACACCGTCGGTTACGTTGATTATTGACGCAAAAGCCAAAGCTATGAAGGCAGAAGGCATTGATGTCATTAGCTTCAGCGTAGGGGAGCCAGATTTTGAAACCCCGACCCACATTCGGGCGGCGGCGGCGGCGGCTTTGGAAGGCGGCAAAACACGCTATGGCGCGGTGGCGGGTGAACCCAGACTGCGAGAGGCGATCGCTCACAAGCTCCAGCGAGACAACCAGCTTGCCTACCAGCCCGAAAACGTGATTGTCACCAACGGCGGCAAGCAGTCGCTCTACAACGTCATCATGGCGCTGATTGATCCGGGCGATGAGGTGATTATTCCTGCACCCTACTGGCTTAGCTATCCCGAAATGGTGAAGCTGGCAGGTGGAACGCCCGTGATTGTGCCCACCACGGCTGAGGCAGAGTTCAAAATCACGCCTGAGCAGCTCAAGCAAGCCATTACGCCCAGAACCAAGATTTTTATTTTCAACACGCCTTCCAATCCCACAGGCATTGTGTACACCCCTGATGAGGTGCGGGCTTTGGCGCAGGTGGTTATAGATCATGATATTTGGGCGATCTCTGACGAGATTTACGAGAAGATTCTCTACGACGGAGCTACCCACCTCAGCATAGGCGCAGTTAGCCCAGAAGCCTTTGAACGGACGATCGTCAGCAGTGGCTTTGCCAAAACTTATGCCATGACGGGCTGGCGCATCGGCTTTTTGGCGGCTCCTGTGCCCCTGATCAAGGCTGTATCTACCATTCAGGGACACAGCACCTCAAACGTCTGCACTTTTGCCCAGTATGGGGCGATCGCTGCCTACGAAAACTCTCAAGACTGCGTTAAAGAAATGCTTGCCGCCTTTACCGAGCGGCGTAAGGTAATTTTAGCGGCTCTCAACAGCATTCCCGGCTTGAGCTGCCCCATACCCAACGGCGCATTTTACATTCTGATGGATATCCGCAAGACGGGCATGAAGTCTGTAGATTTTTGTAGTGCCTTGCTCGAAGAACAGCAGGTTGCCGGAATTCCAGGCATTGCCTTTGGCACGGAAGGCTTCGTGCGCCTATCCTACGCGACAGACGTTGAGACCATTGAGCACGGCATGGAGCGGCTCGCTACCTTCGTGAAATCGCACGGCGATCGCTAAACATTAGGGGTTGCGATCGAGCCGCCCTTTAGGAGACACTATGGCTCTTACCACTCAAGACCTCAGAATATTCCAAGCCCAGCATCCCGACCATCAGCTAGAGCTAGTCAACGGAGAAATCATCGTCATGTCGCCCTGTGGCTATGAATCCGATGAAATTGCCCTAGAAATTGGCGCACAGCTTCGCAACTGGGTGCGTCCCCGGCGATGCGGACGAGTCACGGGATCAAGCGCCGGATTCATCTTGCCCAACTCAGACACTCGCGCCCCAGACGTGTCATTTGTCCGGGCTGAGCGGATGCCCCACACCACTGAAGACTATGCCCAGTTAGTGCCCGATTTAATCTTTGAGGTACGTTCTAAATTTGAGGTACGTTCTAAAACTGATCGTCTTGACACCCTCAGAGCCAAAATT
>CASBQM010000736.1 GCA_949127645.1 Synechococcales cyanobacterium PMM_0036 | reverse complement strand
CAAATGCTGCTATGTTGTTGATGTTGATTGCTACAACTTCAAGCCACACTTGCACAAAACCCATTGTTGAACCAACACCTTCGGTGAAGACCTTTCACTTCGAGATAAAAGTACGAACTTACCTGTTCACAAAAATATGATGATCATGAAAAAAAAATGAGTACAGCCAGGTAACCCTTTCGCCTGAGGCGCAGGATTGCCTTTTGCAAATGCTCAATACGCTGGTGGCAAAAAATTACAGCCCCCGTACCATACGCAACTATGTGCAGGAAATGCGTTTTTTGTTTGCCCATTACCACGATGTTGTACCGGGCTCCATTTCGCAGCAGGACATTGTCAACTACATGGCTTTCATTGTCAGGGTGCATGGTGTGGGCCGCGAAAAATGTCATCAGGTGGCACAGTCGTGCAGCTTTTATTACAAGCATGTTTTTCCTTCTGTTTTCATTGTTCCTTCGGCTTTTTATCCACGCAAAAACCATAAACTTCCACAGGTATTTACAGTTGAGCAGATTCAGCAGTTACTCGGTGTCATTACCAATGTGAAGCACCTGATGATGGTAAGCTTATTTTATGGCAGCGGCCTTAGGATGAACGAGCTGAAGCACCTAAAACTTTGCGACATAGACAGTGCTCACTATCAGCTTAAAGTAGTGATGGCCAAAGGGGGTAAAGAACGTTTTACGCTGCTTCCCAAACATTTGCTGGAGCCTTTGCGCTCCTATTATAAATCTTACCGTCCCCGGGTTTATTTATTTGAAGGGCAGGTAGCAGGTAAGCCCATGCACGAACGCAGCATTCAGCATTTTATACAAACCTACATCCGCAAAATTGACCTTGGCGGCAAAGACTATTCCGCCCATACACTTCGGCATTCCTTTGCTACGCACCTGCTCGATGGCGGTACAGATATTCATACCATCAAAGAGTTGCTTGGCCACAACCACCTGAGTACAACGATGATTTACCTGCATCTTCAGGCAAAGAAACGGGCAGCCATCTGTTCTCCCTTTGATGCAATGATGACAGCCCATCAAGCGGTGGCAACCGTTCAGCCGCTGCAATCGTGAGTGCCCCTGCAACAGTTGCTGCGGTTGATTTTCAGCAGTTGTTCAACCATCCCTGTGTACGTCAGTTCAATGTGGTGAGCAGGCATATTTTCAGTTTGCTGCATGTGTGCCATACAGCAGACATGGGTATGCACCACTATCAGTGTGATGACCCCAGCTGCAACCACTTGCACCAACAATATCATTGCTGTGGCAACCGGCATTGCCCCAACTGTGGCGGGCTTAAAAAAGAGCAATGGATAGAAAACTTAACGGCACAATTGTTTCCAACAGGTTATTATCATGTAGTGTTCAGCGTACCGCATGAATTTAATTCATTAACCATGGGCAACCGCACACAGATGTACAAGTTGTTGTTTGATGCGGCATCTGCAACCTTACTTCAATTTGGCAAAGACCCTGACCATCTGGGAGCCACCTGTGGCATAACGATGGTACTGCATACATGGGGTCAGGATTTGGTCTTTCATCCTCATGTACACTGCATAGTGAGCGGTGGTGGCATAAAAGAAAACCAATGGGTAGCAGCCAAACGAAGCAATGATAAATTCTTGTTTCCGGTGAATGCCATGAAGCTTGTGTACAAAGGAATATACCTCGCTAAGTTGCGTAAACTGCTGAGCAAAGGGAAGCTGCAAACTGAAGGCATGGACATAGACAAAGCCATTAAAAAAGCAGGATACAAAAAATGGAACGTATATGCCAAAAGTCCCTTTGGCAGTGTATCATCGGTGATAGAATACCTGGGCCGCTACACCCACAAAACAGCTATTACCCGGCACCGTATTGCAGGCATTACAGAACACAGCGTCACCTTTAACTACAAAGATTATGCAGACAACAGCAGGCAAAAACAAATGACCCTTAGCAAGCAGGAGTTTCTTCGCCGGTTTGAGTTGCATTTTTTGCCACGTGGTTTTGTCAAGATACGGCACTATGGCTTTCTGCAAAATCATGGCAAGGCACAACGACTCAATGCAGTGCGCAAAAACATGGATTTGCAGCCGCTGCCACCCATTGTAAAAATACCCGTAGCACAGCGCATGCTGGAACAGTATGGCAAAGACATGAGCCTGTGCCCCAAATGCGAAAAGGGCAGATTGATATTAGTAGCAGTGGTTTATGCAAAACAATTACCGCCAAGTTTTTCAAAGCAAAGAAAGGCAGATACCAAAGAGCAATTGCACAACAAAGCCTCACCATAAAATACACAACAAACAATGGCTGTAAAGCAGCAAAACATACTAATCAACAAAGCTACTATACAACATATAATGATGGGTAGGGGAAGGTATGGCCTGCAAAAGAATAAAAAGAAAGGAAACTGGAAGGAACATGCAATAACAGTCATATGACATCTTACAAACCTATACACAATGTCTACTAATCCACTACACATTATCCTAAAACGCTAACTGGCATCGGTCAACAAACAATAACCAAAAGCCCCATTGCCGAATAACAATGGGGCTTTTTGCAGGGGCTTTCGGCTATTGTTCTTAATGTTAGTGGCAGTTTTTCTCTCTCGGCTTGATTGTACTTGTGTTATTTTTTAAACTTACCATAAATTGGTTGTCCAGCAAAAACATTGTCCACAGTTTTTCCATTTCTTAAAACAACCATACCGTTTACAATCACATATTCAATTCCTTCGGAAAAAACAGGACCACTTTCAAAAGTTCCTTTGTCAATTACTGTATTGGGATTGAAAATAGTTATATCAGCGTCCGCCCCAATTTGTAATCTCCCTTTAAATCTCATCATCGGTGCAATATTTTCCAATCTTTTTGCTGGCAGCAAAGTCATTTTTTCAATAGCTGTCATAAGGTCAATCACCTTTTCTTCTCTTACATATTTGCCTAATACTCTTGAAAAAGTTCCGCCTGTTCTTGGGTGTGCTAACTTTGAATACGGCATACCGTCTGATGCAATAAGAACATTTGGTGCTGCAATACCAGTCTTTATCCATTCAGGTTTCATCATGTGCATAATAACTGTTCCTACTGTTTTTCTATATGCATCAAAAGTTTCCTTAGTAAGCCTTTCACCAGTAGTTACCCATTGAAGGTCTCCATAACTAATGCCCAATCTATCTTGCCATCCTTCTGCAAACATGGCACTTTGCAAACTAGTAGAAGCAGCAGTATAAGAATACAGTTCGGTTGTTATATCTATCCCTCTTTTTTGTGCTGCATTCACCATATCTAAGGCTAATTGAATATTACCTAAAGCCATACTATTAATATGAACAATATGCAGTGCTGCGTTTGTAAGTGAAGCATCTGCTATGACTTCCTGTATTGAAATAATATCGGGATTTCTTACGTGAGTGAAAACCAGTACATTCAATTCGCCAGCCACCTGAAATACTTTATACATTTCTGTTGGATTTGTTTTAGGTAAATAGCCTATTGGAACTCCGATACCAATGCCACCTTCTGCTAAAGAAGATTTTATGTTATCCAATGTTTTATTCATTTCTTCTGCTGTAAGCTTTTCAGCAGCAGCAGGTAGAATCGCACTATTAAGCTTTTCTATTGAAGATTCACCTTTTATGCTTGTCTCAATTAATTTACTTACAGCGTCTTTATAT
>CASBQM010000735.1 GCA_949127645.1 Synechococcales cyanobacterium PMM_0036 | reverse complement strand
GGTACTGGAGAACAAGGCAGCGATGCTTGACATTCTTTCCAAAAGCACCGGACAGCCCGTTGAAAAGATCGCGAAAGATACCGATCGCACTCTCTATATGACTCCTCAGGTGGCAAAAGAGTATGGGCTAATCGATCGCGTGTTAGAAAGCATTAAAGACTTGCCTAAGCCACTACCTGCGATCGTCTAGGATCTCTCTTCTCTAAGCCTCTCCTCTCTAAATTCAAGCAAGGGTTAGTTCACATCCTCTATTCTCTAGACCTATGCCTGTTGACGGTGTTTTACGGGTTCCATACAATATTCCGGGTAGTCAAAACTGGCAGTGGGTGAACATTTTCACGCGCTTGAGCCAGGAGCGGATCATTTTCTTGAATCAGCCGCTAACAGATGGTTTGGCAAATTCAATTATTTCCGCACTGCTCTACCTAGATTCAGAAGATCAGACTAAGCCGATCCGTCTCTATATCAACTCGCTGGGTGATCCGGTAGATGCGGGCATGGCGAATATTACGGCAGGTAATATGTCGATCATGGCGGGCATGGCAATCTATGACACTATGCGGCACATTAAATCGCCCGTGATGACAATCTGTATGGGTCAGGCGGTGGGCATGGCAGCAATGCTGCTGGCGGCGGGTACGGCAGGCAATCGCGTTAGTCTGCCTCACTCCACGATCGTTCTCGATCACCCACGCATCGGCGGTCAGGGTCAGGCAACTGACATTGACATCACGGCAAAAGAAGTGATGTCTAAGAAAGCGCTGATGCTGGAGATTTTGGCTCAAACGACGGGGCAAACCGTTGAGAAGATTACGCTAGACACCAATCGCACGCTCTATATGACTCCCCATCAAGCTAAAGAGTATGGATTGATCGATCGCGTACTTGAAAGCCCTAAAGATCTGAATATCCCCGCCGCAGTTTTAACCTGAGTTCTATTACCTCTATCCTCTTAAACCTATGCCTATTGGAGTTCCTAGCGTTCCCTATCGCCTTCCCGGCAGCTCTTACGAGCAGTGGATCAATATCTACGAGCGCCTGTTCCGAGAGCGGATTATTTTTCTCTCTGAGGAAGTCGATGATGGCATTGCTAACGCGATCGTCGCCTATATGCTCTACCTCGACTCAGACGACCAAACCAAGCCTATCTACCTGTACATCAACTCCCCAGGCGGCTCGGTGACGGCAGGTATGGCGATCTATGACACCATGCAGCACATCAAATCAGAAGTCGTCACTATTTGTGTGGGTCTGGCAGCATCCATGGGTGCGTTTTTGCTCACCGCAGGCAGCAAAGGCAAGCGTCTAGCCTTGCCCCACTCGCGGATCATGATTCACCAGCCTTTGGGCGGCACAGGCGGACGCAGACAGGCGACCGATATTGACATTGAAGCCAAGCAAATCTTGCGCGTTCGCCAAGAGCTAAACGAGCTAATGGCGCACCACACGGGCAAATCCGTTGAGCAGATTGCCAAAGACACCGATCGTGATAACTTTATGTCTGCCGAAGATGCTATGGCATACGGCTTGATCGATCGCGTCGTCTATCAGACCACCTAATCAGCTCTCCTGAGTCCGATCGCCCAAACTTTATTTATCGTGAGTGGCAGAATTATCGTTAATTCTGCCATTATTCATATTGATGGAGATTGCAGACTGTTATCGAGTTTTGGGATTGAGAACGGGGGCTTCCTACGAAGATATCAAAGCCTCCTATCGCCGTTTGGCAAGAATTTATCATCCAGACTCCAATCCAGAGAATCAGCAGCAAGCCAAAGAAAAATTTATCCAGCTCACAGATGCCTATCGCCAGCTCATTAACGTTATTCAGCCGCCAGCCGATGGGACAGATTCGCCCACAGTTAACCTAAGACAAGAGCGGCAATCTGCTACATCTCAGCCGCCACAGGTCAAAGTGTCAGTCAAATCAAAGCCGCCTCTGCAAAACTCTCCAGAGCTATCGCCCACCGATCGCAAGCTCAAGCAAAATGCCTACGCCCAGCTCCAGCAGATGCTCAAAGAGCAGCGCTTTCCTAGAGCGATCGCCCTAGTAGAAGGGCTTTCCCAGCGACTACCAGAAGACATTGAAGTTCGCCAGTGGCAAGCCATCACTTATCAGCGGTTTGCCCGATACTTGATTCAAACCCAGCAGGGCGAAAAAGCCAGAATTTACCTCAAAAAAGCGTTACGCACCGACCCTCACAACAAATCCCTGTGGCAAGAAGTAAACCGAGACTTCCGCCACCTAGAACAGCTCGATTTATTTTAGTTTCTACCCAATTCACGAACGCCCTGACCGCCCACCGATGCGAAGCGCTTTATCCGACACATCCACCATCTCGTGCGGAGGGGGTATGGGGGACGCGCCCGTCCTCCATCGGGGGTTTGTGGGAGACCCCCAAGGCTGTTGGCTGTTGAGTGTTAGCTGTTGGCTATTAGCTATGCGATCGCCACTTCCTGCACTTGCCGAGGCAACACCAACAACTCATCACCAACCCCATAAACCTCACAAGAATTATTCGGGCTTTCGATCAGCTTAACTTTGTGAAGCGTCGCCCCGATCGCCCGAATCGGCTCCTGAAGCAGATCCCGAATATGAATCGCAATATTTTCAGCCGTTGGCACCACCTGCTCAAAGTAAGGAATATCCTTATTCAAAAAAGTGTGATCAAACGGCTCAACCACATTATCCTCAACCGATTTCTGAAACGCCACTAAATCTGCAATCATGCCCGTCCGCGCATCCATTTCACCCTTAATCGTCACCTCCAGGTGATAGTTGTGCCCATGCCCATTTACCCGCGCGCACTTGCCGTAAATCTCAGAATTTTGCTCTAGCGTCAAAGTTGGCAACGCCAAACGGTGAGCCGCGCTGAAGTGTGTGCTAATCGTCAAATACGCTTCCATATTATTTCCCTCGTAGTCGGCCCAAAGTTCAGGATGCTCAAAAAGTTGAATACGGGCGATCGGCAAGTGCGGAGCCAGCTTTGTCCAGATCACCCGCGCAATATTTTCGGTCGTTGGCAAAGTCTGCTGAAACTCGTCCCACGCCTGATTAAGATAGGAAAAATCAAGCTGACTCGTGACCTCC
>CASBQM010000734.1 GCA_949127645.1 Synechococcales cyanobacterium PMM_0036 | reverse complement strand
CTTCTGCACAGTGTAGCGGACTGGCGGGATGGTCAAGCCATGATAGTTGACCGCCAGCGTAATCACCTGGGTTGGCGTAATCGGGCGGGTCAGGCGGGTCAGATCAACATAGTAGTAGGGTCGTTGTTCTTTGCCGCGCTGAAACTGCGTCCCTGCTTTGCCCACTTCACCTTGGGCATCAGAAATCGTCACCTCGGCATCCTTGACCGCGCTCCCGTCCACATAGACAAAGCCGCTCAGACAGCAAAGCGGCGCTTCTTCGCCGGGCGGGGTGCCACGAATACAGCCATCTGGCAAGGGGTCGATAGTTTCGTCAAACAGGCTGGCTGCATAAGCAATGGTGGTCGATAGTGCTAGGGCAAAACAAATGACAAGCACAATTGCACTTAGCTTGCGCAGTCGCCCAGGTAGGGTTGTAAAGGGTTGGAACATGTTGTTTCTCCACGCAAATCATGATTTGGGTTTATGAAGCTCGATAACAAAGTATAGTTTGCTTTATTAGCAACAGAGATGTATCTTCTGATAAATTTTGGCGCGTGAAAGGAAAAGAGGCGACCCGCTCAGCGGCGAATGCAGGTAAAGGCAGCCCAGAGGGCAGGATGGCAATAAGCAGGATGGGCCAGAAAATAACGTTGGGTTTGACGCAAGGCGGTTGGGGCCGCTAAACCGGCGTCGAGCAGTTGATAAAAATGGGTCATCATCGCGCTTGGCAATTCATCGGCAATGGACCACAAAGTGCAGATCACCCGTTTGGCGCCAGCGACCAACAAAGCCGATTGAAAGGCAAAGAGCGAGGCGTCACTCTCCATGCCACCGGCGGTTGCACAGCCACTGAGCGTCACCAACTCGCTGCCCCAGAGCGGCAGGTCGTAGCAATGTTCCACGGAAAGCACTTCACCGTGGAGTTGAATGCCAGAGAAAAAAGGAGCATCGCCACGCGCAATGGTGTGCGCGGCAATGTGCAACATCCGCGGCGGAGATGGTAATGTATCCAAATAATTGAGCACGGGCGTGTCGATAAAGGCAATGCTCGACCTAATTTGACTGGCAACGGCAACAGCTTCCTCACGCACGGCCACGATTTTCTCACTGGTAGCGGCAATCACGATGGCTGGGGAGTAACTGCTGGCCGTTGGTAAGGGCAGCAATAATAACGCGCCGCTTTGGATCGTTTCGAGTTCGTATGCCTCAAGCCAATAATGTTCTCCGGTCCAAAAGGCGGCAAATGGAAACATCGCTACCACGTCACAAGGGGCAATCAATAGTTTGCTATCCGCGGGCAAGGTCTGGAGAATTTCCGCAAAGGGCGCTACAAGTGCTTCGTAACATCGTTGCAGAATCCGTTCACATTCATCCATCCGACTATCGATTACTTCGCCTCGTTTGGCTGGCGCAAGCGCGTTAAAGCTATGAAAATTGAGCGCCAGGTTGCCGGCAAGCTCGGCTAGCGTTTCTCCATCGGCTAAACGCAGAACATGGCAATGCCCTTGTTTGGTAGCACAAATACCATAGACCTCGTTCCCGCAGTGGACATATTCCAGCAAAGCGTCGGCGGCCATCGTTGTCAACGCGTTGCGCAGTTGGGCGAGGGTCAACGTAGAAATGTGCGTCTGTTGTTGTTGCGCTTGCCGTCGCGCTTCAAGCAATTGCTCGGTCAGTTTTGTTAGTTCGGGATCGGCTTCCTCGTAACGGTCATGCTGTGGATTCGCCTCAGACGCTTTGGCCAACGCCCAACGCAACGAAGCAATTTGCTGACGTAACTGATCAATTTTCTGGCGCTGTTCCAGGGTATAGACCGATTCGTTTTGGACGTTCAAGGCCAGGTCGAGAAAGGCACTCGCTTTGGCACGCCACGCATACAACAGCACCCTTTCGTACGCTTGCTGCCGGTAGGCTTGGCGAATTAGTTCATCGTACAGATCGTTGGCCTGTTCGTGAAAACTGGCTTTTAATTCCTGAAGCGTGAGGGTTTGGCGTAACTGATCGTCAATCGCGGCTGCTTCCTCTAGAAGTGAGCGCGCTTTATCCTCATTGCTCTCGCTAAACAGCTTGCCTAAACTGTGTAACGCACTACGCCGCAACCAATGGAGACTTTGCTGGCGAGCATAGGCTAGCACAGCCTCATAATCCTGGACAATCGAGCTTGGGTCAATCATTGCTTGATCGGCCAGTCGGTAGGTTTCGGCGCGCAAAAATCGATATTCTACTTGCATTCGCGGGTTAGCCGATGCGGCTGGGAATTCCGCAAGCAGGGCAAATGCTTGTGCAAACTGTGTCTGGGCCAAGGCCAGCAAGATTCGCTCAGTATACACCTGGGCAAGACACAAGGGGCCCCCCAACTCACGCCATAACGCCTCTGCTTGATCCAGAATTTTGCTGGCTTTACGTAACGCCTTGCGTTCCCCTTGCAAGCGCAAGCAGATGGCAAAATTGACCAGCGTTTCTGCATAAAACGGTTTTAACGCATACTGCTCAATCTTTTGCAGGGCCAAGTCATACTGGCGTAAAGCGGCGGGCCATGCCCCCAATTGCCGGAGCAGGGTCGCCTGCCGAGCCAGCACTGACCCTTGTTCCATTGGGACAAAGCCGCTTGTGGCCTGTTGAAAAGCGCGTAACGCCTCTGCTGGGCGACCTTGGGTGGTATAAAGATCACCCAAATTCATGTCGATCCTGGCTACGGTGACTAGTTCACCGGCCTGTAAGGCGGTGGCTCGATTACGTTTTAGGGTTTGCTCTACTTCACCAAGGCGACCCAAGCGAGCCAAAGTAAGACAAAGGTTGACTTGAATTTCGGCCATGCTGATTGATAAGTTGTATTCTGTTGCT
>CASBQM010000733.1 GCA_949127645.1 Synechococcales cyanobacterium PMM_0036 | reverse complement strand
GGTCAAATCGTGATTCGTTTTGGGATAGGCGTTTGTTTGGGTCGGGCTATGCGTGTTTTACGTATAGAAGCCGCCCGCCTTGGTGGAATCACAAAACTGAAATTTATTTGTGACGTTTTAGGCTAACGTGTTGTCATATGCGCGCCCACGTCAAGACTGACGGTGGGCTTATCTAGTGTCGAACTATGCCTCGTGGGCCTTTTGATGAGAATGAGCAGTTGTTTCGTCAGTGACGAGCTCGGAACGCTTACCGGTGTCAGCGTGTGTAATGTGCATGTCTGTCGTGCGTGGCATTCGTTATGGCTTTCAGGGGACTACGACATGTCGGAAACACCGGCGTCGGGAAGCCAGGCCAACGGCTTGCAGGACGGCAATGTCCCGGGTGGCGGCTCGACTGTTGTTGGAGCGGGATCAGCCGTTGCCGTGCTTCCGGCTGGCCACAGCCCTCTCAGCTGCCTTCGTCCATTCATCGAAAGCGATTTCTCGCCCAAGGCGTCACCTTCAGTTGCGGACCTGGAAACGCTGGTCAAATCGGGATATGCGACGGTCGAAAGTGTCCTGGCCACGGAGAAAAATTTGACACCCCTGCTGTCACTGCCCGGATTCAACGCGTTGAAGTGTCGGGCGTTGTTTGTGTTGGCAAACATGCAGCAAATCAAGTTGCACTCCTTCAAAACGGCCCTCGACTTCAGTCTTTCCAGTGCAAGATTGATAAAATTCATTCAGACTGGGTCGAAAAAGTTAAACGCTGTGCTTGGTGGGTACGGCGTAAGCACGGGTAGTCTGACGCTGATTTTCGCCGACGGTTGTCAGTACGCAAGGGTGTCACTGGGTCATACTTTGGCGGTGATTTGTCAGTTTGGTGGAGTGGATGGCCAGAACGCTGATCGGCTGGGTAACGCGGGCGCTACTCCCAGACCGACAGCGACTGCAACAGCCGCGCCGACAAACAGCGAAGTAAGTTTACACTAATTAGCTTATAAAATCTCTACCTGACGATCCCGCTAATGTGGACCTGATACGACTTGTTCTTTATTTCCATTTGTTCGTGCATAAAGTCCACCGGGTTTTGCGCGGTGTCACTACAGACAGTTGTAATCGACAATGGTTGTTTTGTTTTCGTTTTTCTCTTTGCAGGCCGCTGCGGAAGGCGTCGGACAGCCGGCTACTGTAGCTGCTGGTGTTGGAGCCGTACCGGGGATCACTTCGGCCGCAGCACCACCACCACCGCGTCCGTTGCCTGGCCGTTCGTTCGCTAGCGGAAAGTGCTTGTACATCGTCCACAGTGCTTCGCAGTTCAAGTGAGTTGTTGTAATCTCATGTTGACGCCCTAATGCAGTCCGACGTGTTCGATTTTTACGATCTGAATGGGTGTTGAACATTGACTAGTGGTCAAGGTGTTTGGTATTGTTCTCTCTAGTGCCGAGCTCATTTACCGCGTTACGGCCCGGTATGGAAAATGTCCTGAGGACACCATGCGGAACATCATCATGGTTGTTGCCCCGACGATGGAACGACTGGAATTCGTCTTGACCACGGCTGCCGTGTCGATGGAGCAGACGCCGGAATATGCGTTGGTGGTGGTCGACTCCTTCATGCAGCCCTTCAACACCTCCTTTTCCGAGCTGTCCGAGTGGTCGAAGAAGGACGCTGCTATCAAACTCGTGGTTTCGCGGTTGTCGGTGATCGCTGAACGCTTCAACGTGGCTGTGGTCTTGACAACTCATGAAACGGCGGCCGAATGGGTGGACTCCAGCAAAATGTCGCCGGGCCAATCATCGTACACCACCCCTCAGAAGCGCCGCCGTGATGGTTCATGTAAGTGATTGAACCGCTACCAGACGGTTGATGCCTCCTGAGCGCTTTTCAGGTGATCCACTGCTTGCAGTGCGTGTAGAATTAGTCACCGTTGCGTGCGCATGGGCAGTAGAAAACGTTTGTTTTGCTGGTGCGATCACTTTTCGTGGGCTCGCCGGTCCAGGCACGGCAAGGATCGCCAATCAGCTTTATTCATACCTATTTACAGAAGGGGTCGGGTGTGGACTAGAGTGAGAAGGGGTCCAGAGGAGACAAAACCACAGTTATCTTTCCCATCGCGTCGCGTATGGGATGTTACAAGTCTGAAATTTATCTGTAACTTGCTGGTGTAGATTGATTGCGTCGGCTGACGGGTCCACCACTCCACTGGGTATCTCTGCTCAGTCCAGGCAATGGTTGATCACAGGGTTTGTTGTGGTAAGGGATGGAGGCCATCGACAACCAATGAAAACAAATCTTTCTCGCTGCCTGCTCTAACCGTTCTAAGACACAGCCTTTAGCCAGACGCAGGGTCGGTGACTTGTTGGGGTCAACCGGGTGCTTTGATTGCTCGGACCTTGTGTGTTCTCCAAATGGTGATACTCTTGACGAACCATATCACAGTCCAGCCTTGCAAAATTGCTTTTGTTGTTGTTTCTGCTGATGCAGGGGACCAGTCACCTTGGTCGCGGCCGGCTTCGGGCAGCTGCAGCGGGAAGTCCCCGCGAAAGCCAATGGGAGGTGAAGTGCTTCATCGGAGTTGTGGCAAGATTCTTCATCTTCAGTCGGCCGCTGCTATTCTGGGTGAGAGTGTTGGGAGCAACTGTTACAGCCTGAAGATGTGGAAGGAATCGGGAGACGGTTGTTTGGTCACCGCGACACCGCTGGGGATTGATGACTTCGTGGTCAAGGAAGAGGAGCAGGACGATCCGAGCTACGGCGGTGATTCCTCCCGTGGCTCCGGCTACTTTGCGTCCAAGCGATATTTGGAGTTTTGAACTGTCTCTTTACCAGTCCTGATTGACGTGGTGTTTTGTCTCTTCCAGGGGAGATTGTGTGCTGATATTGGTTCATGACAGCAAGTATTGGTTTGGAATTTTGCCGGCTGCGTGCACGACTTTGAAGAGAGTTTTCATTTTCATTTTCTGACTGCGTCGCTGTCTTACTATGGTGCGGCGTGCGATTTGCTGGAGCTAAACAGAATATAAATAATCTTTGGTCCAGGCGCTTTTTGTTCAGTCAGCCGCGATGTCAGGGACCGGTGGTGATGGGTGGTCGAGGT
>CASBQM010000732.1 GCA_949127645.1 Synechococcales cyanobacterium PMM_0036 | reverse complement strand
ATCCCAAAGTTTCACAGCTCATGCAGGAGCTAGAGTTTCCTGGCTGGGAGCTGACGCAAATGCCCGCTAGCGCTATCCAGATTAGCCGCGAGTGGATTGAGCTATATGCTAATGGCGAAGCGGTGTCGGGCGATCGCATCCATACGCTGATCGATCGGGCTTTAATTCACCAAGAGGTGCTGCATCAGGTCTTGAAATAATTAAAAATGAATTGGCGTTAGCAAAGGCAAAGTACGCTATATTATCCTGACGTTCAGTGCCAAATGGTTGGGCTGAATGGTTGCCGCCTCTGAATGGTTGCCGCTTCTTCTAAGATGTGCTTGTGAGTGAGAGCTATGAGTGAATCCAACGTCCCGTCTAATTATCCAAGTCAGTCTGATGCCGATACGGTCGATTGGGAGAACCCTTTTGCTGAACTCGCTGACAGCCTTCATTCGCAGGACGATCGCTCCCTTGAAGAGCTGTTCTTTGAAGCAGAACTAGCTGCCGCCGCTGAAGAGCCTCTAGCCGAGCTTAAAGACTTCCCCACGCAGATTCCTCCTCGCCCTGCATCGCCTGACCCGATCGCTGCAATTGCTGCCTGGTCTGAGGCTTCCCCCGAACCTGCCGATGTGGATGTGACAGATTTAATTAGCCTGATTCAAGAACTCAATCAGTGCAACAGTATTTTGCTCGATCGCGTCTCCCAGCTTGAAGAGGCATTGGAAAGCAGCCAGGTTGCGCTTCAGGCAGAGGTGGGGCGATCGCAGGACGGCGCGGAGCCGCAGGCAGATCCATCAGCGCCACCGGAAGCGATCGTTAGTTTATTTAATCAGCTCGAATTTGCCCATCAGGCGAATCAGCGTCAGCAGATTTTGATTGAGACTTTGACTGGGCAGCTAGAAAGTAGTCAGGAACGCGTTGCCGAACTGGAGCGAGAATCTGCTCTGATTCAGCAGCGCTACAACGAGCAGGTGCAGATCTTGGGACAAACAGAAAGCTCTAACCGAGATTTGCAAGCCCGTCTGCACCGCCAGCAACGCTACACGCTGCAATTTAAGACGGCGCTTGAGAAATGCCTGGAAGTGCCTACACCTCAGTATGATTTAGGCGCAGAGGCAATGGCAGAAGCCATTATGGGAGACAATCCTTTTCTCCTCAAGACTCAGAAGATTCAGCCTTGGTCGGCTCAGACGGATGCGATCGCCCCTCCCTGGATGAAGCTAGGCGGGCTAACGGAGCTGGACGGATTGAGCGAGGAGTCTGAGATGGAGCCAGATGTTTCGCCTGTGTCTCCCATCTCGTTGGGTGGGGTAGAGAGCAGCCTTAAGCTCCCTCTGGTTGATCTGCCAAGTTTGGAGGTTCTGTCGAGTTTAGATGCCGCTCCTAACATTCCTGGACAAGATCCTTTAGTCCAGCAGCAGATAATGCAAATCTTGCCAGATTTGTTAGCGATCGAGCGTATTGAAGGTAGTCATGAGCCGAGCCGTGAGGCAAACTCAGATAATACAAATTCAGATAATAGAAATTCAGATACTAAGCGTGAGGCGATCGCTGCCCTCCCCAATTTTGAAGCTTTGCCCCAGACCAGTATGGCAGTTCCTCTAATCGGACTTCATGCCAAAGCTGAAATGCAGAGCGCTGCTCCTGAAAACGTGATGCCTGAGAGCAAAATGCCTGAAAGCGTGATGCCAAGCTTGCCTCAAAACGTGATGATAGACTCAGCAGAGGGCGAAGACGCGCTCTGGCAAGACTTAGCTCGGTTAATTGAAGTCTCGACTGAGGATATGGTTCGAGCTAGTCTATCGGGAGATTTCTCTGCTTTTGAGTCCATTAATTTTGATGCGCTGCCTCACAATGAGCCGATGCCTGTCCCTCAACAGTCTAATCAAGTGCAGCCTATTCCAACAGACCTACAATCCGCTGATATCACTGGCGAAAGGCAGGACATTGAAGTACCTTTAGACCCTAAAGAGCCAGATTCAGAGACCGAAGAGAAAAGCTTTATTCCAGCCTTGTCTCAGCCGAGCTGGCCCTCTCCAGTCGTCTACCCCCTTCGATCCACCAAGAAGCCGCGATCGTCTGGGGTCGATCTGCCGTCATTCCTGCGTCCTGGAGCTGATCCACTCCCAACTTGATTCACTCCCTACTTAAAGAGAATCCTTACCCAATGACCCAATAGCCGCGATCGCGCCAGTACTGCTCTTTAAGAGCATTGTTCAGGTCGTCAGGGGAGATAATCGATCGCTCTACCAAAAGCTCTCCGATGCGCTTGGAGCTGTGGGGTTGATCCTCAAGAACAGGCTGTAGCTGATTTGCAGAAATAAGCTTGTGCTGAGCTAAAACTTCGCCCAGTTTCAAATGTTTTAACATAACTCTACTCCAGTAGATCGCTATTCTCAGCGTAGGATATATCTTGGAGAAGCGCTTCACCCTCTAGGGTTAATTCGGTTGGGCTAGTAGAGCGAGCTTTACTTTCGGGCGGGCTTCTGAGCTTGGCTAGAAAAGTGAATGCGATCGCTCAACTGCCGTAGGTTACGCGCTAAGTCTGGATCGGTATTTTTGAGCTGGCTAATTTTCTCGCAGCTATACAAGACCGTTGTGTGATCTTTGCCGCCAAAGACTTCGCCGACTTTGGGCAAGCTCAGATGGGTATGTTGCCGCATGAGAAACATCCCGATTTGACGGGCAACGCTGATTTCTCGACGGCGTGAGCTGCCCTTCAGGTCTTCAATCGGGATCTCAAACATTTCTGAAACTGCCGTAATCACCGCTTCGGGTGTAGCCTCTACGCGATCGTTGGGCGGATTTAGCACGGGGGAAATATTCTCTACCGTCATCGGCAGACCCGAAATTGAGGTATAGGCAACGGCTCTAATCAACGCCCCCTCTAGCTCCCGGATGTTAGATGTATAGGTGGAGGCAATGTATTCAATCACGTTGCGGGGTAGACGAATATTGTCGTATTCCGCCTTCTTTTGCAGAATTGCCATACGGGTTTCCAAGTCGGGAGCCTGGATGTCGGCAATAAGTCCCATAGAGAAGCGGGAACAGAGGCGCTCTTGCAAGCGAGGGATCTGGCTGGGGGGGCGATCGGATGCAATCACCACCTGTTTGCCCGCCTCGTGGAGCGTGTTGAATGTGTGGAAAAACTCTTCCTGCGTGTACTCTTTGCCCTCAATGAACTGAATGTCATCTACCAGCAGCACGTCCACTGCCCGGTAATGCTCCCGGAAGCTCTGCATACTGTCTTTGCGGATGGCGGCGATCAGGTCGTTGGTAAATTTCTCGGTCGAGACATAAAAGATTTTGGCATCCGGGTTAATTTCTAGACGGTAGTGCCCGATCGACTGCATCAGGTGGGTTTTGCCCAATCCGACTCCGCCACAGAGAAACAGAGGATTAAACTCGCGTCCTGGAGACTCTGCGACCGCCAGAGAGGCGGCGTGCGCCATACGGTTGTTGGAACCTACGACGAAGCGGGAGAAGACGGATTTGGGGTTTAGCTCGGAGTGGCGGACGCGCTGAGTGGTTTCTGCTACCGGAGCCTGCATGGGCAGCGGCATTAGCGCGTCAGAGGCTTCTAGGGGCGAACTATCGGCTGCACCTCCCGGTTTGACAGCGATGTGAATCTCGACCGGGTAGCCCAAAACTTCTTGAACTACGTCGGCGATCGCCTTCACGT
>CASBQM010000731.1 GCA_949127645.1 Synechococcales cyanobacterium PMM_0036 | reverse complement strand
TCATGGATGTCGTCCATAGAACTGATGCCGCCCGATGCGATCAGTTTAATAAACGGGGAATGATCCAATAATTTACGATACAGATCAACCGCTGTTCCGCCCAACTTTCCGTCCTTGTTAATATCAGTACACAAAAACCTGAAAAAGCCCAAATTGAGGCTAAGCAAGCCGCTCTAGATGCCACTGCTAAAGCCTTGGCAGGACTGTTTAAGCCATCGGGTCTCACAGGCGAGGGGCTAAAGAATGCCTTTCCTCAGCCTGTGGGGGGCGATCGCTGGGAGGTGGTGCTGAACTTTAATGACCAGGGCGGCGAACAGTTTGCCCAGCTCACCAAAAATGTTGCAGGTACGGGTCGCAGTCTGGGCATTTTCTTGGACAATCAGCTTCTGAGTGCGCCTACAGTCGAGGCTAAGTATGCCGAAACCGGAATTTCGGGCGGCAGTGCCACAATTACCGGCGGCTTTGATACTAAGGAAGCCAGCGGACTTGCCATTCAGCTTCGCGGCGGAGCCTTGCCTGTGCCTGTCGAGATCGTGGAGAACCGCACCGTTGGGGCAACCCTGGGACAGGACAGCATCCAGAGTAGCATCTACGCCGCCGTCCTGGGTCTGGTGCTGGTGTTGATTTTCATGGTGGTCTATTATCGTCTGCCCGGTCTAATTGCTGATCTGGCGCTGATCCTCTATTCGCTGTTTACGCTAGCGCTGTTCAATATGCTGGGCGTAACGCTGACTCTGCCTGGAATCGCGGGGTTCATCCTGAGTATCGGCATGGCGGTAGATGCCAACGTGCTGATTTTTGAGCGCACCCGTGAGGAGCTGCAAGCCGGGAAGACGCTCTACCGCTCTGTAGAATCTGGCTTCTATCGCGCTTTTTCCAGCATTTTGGATAGCAACGTCACCACGCTGATTTCCTGTCTGGCGCTGTTTGTCCTGGGCACAGGCTTAGTCAAGGGCTTTGCGCTAACCCTGGCTTTGGGGATTGGGGTGAGTATGTTTACTGCGCTAACTTGCAGCCGCACTTTCTTGATGCTGCTCGTGCTTAGCTACCCGGCGCTGCGACAAAAGCCCGAACTCTTTAGCCCTAATGTCCCCCCTTCCAGCAAGCTCAACAAAATCCAGCCAGAGAAAGCATCATGAAACTGCAAATTATCCGCCAGCGATCGCTCTGGTGGACTCTCTCCTCAGCGATTATCCTCAGCGGCATTGTTGCCATGATCATCTCTTGGAGTCAGATTGGGGCACCGCTTCGCCCCAGCCTTGACTTTGTGGGCGGCACCCGGCTCCAACTTGACCTAGACTGCACAGTGCCAAGCAACTGCGCTAAGCCGATCGATCCGGCATTAGTGCGAGATGTGCTATCGGCTCAAGGCTTGGAAAACAGTACAATTCAGATTTTGGGTGATGAAAAGCGAGCGCTGTCTATCCGCACCTCGGCGCTGAGCGTAGATCAACGTACCCAGCTCGAAAAGACGCTGACGGAGAAGATCGGCGCATTCGATCCCCAAAAAACTCAGATTGATACGGTGGGTCCAACGCTAGGCAAGCAGCTTTTTGAGTCCGGTGTTTTGGCGCTACTGCTGTCTTTTGTCGGCATTGGGCTTTACCTGAGCTTCCGCTTTCAGCTCGATTACGCCATTTTTGCGATCGTCGCTCTCTTCCATGACGTGCTGATTACGGTGGGCATCTTTGCCATTTTGGGGTTAGTGCTGGGCATTGAAGTCGATAACCTGTTTATCGTGGCGCTGCTGACGATCGTCGGCTTCTCGGTGAATGACACGGTAGTGATTTACGATCGCATCCGGGAAACGATTCAGCTCAGCGGCGATCGCTCCATCAATGACATTGTGGATGCTGCTGTCAACCAAACCTTGGCGCGATCGATCAACACGACGCTGACAGTGCTTTTGCCCCTCGTCGCCATCTTCTTTCTAGGCGGCGAAACCCTCAAGTATTTTGCCCTAGCCTTGATTATCGGCTTCACGATGGGAGCCTACTCCAGCATCTTTATTGCCAGTACGCTGCTGGCTTGGTGGAGAGTGCGATCGGGTCAAGAAATTCAGGATGGGGGTAAGGAGCAGCTTGCGATCGCTGAAGAGTAGCGTGATACTCTTACCCAGCATCAATTCATGATGAGATGAGAACATGGCTAGCTATCAAGATATTCGCCGCCAAGTTGAGGATCTGACCCTAGATGAACAACTTCGTTTGTTAGAGGAGTTAGCGGTAATGGTGCGTCGCCGTGGGTTTGTCAAGCCCAAACGTAGCATTATGGAACTAGAGGGGTTGGGAAAAGAAATTTGGCAAGGGCTGGATGTTCAAGAGTCCGTTAACCAGGAACGTGCTTCATGAAATGGCTAGGCGAGTTTCAAGTCGTTACCTCTACGTTGACGTTGATAGAAGTTCTTAGTTCACCCACTGCGGTCAGATGATATTAGAACTTGCTAGATAATACTGTGATGTAGTCCTTTATCAAGAAAACCTAATAACACTATCTGTTTCCGTTAAGATTGCAGAAACTTTCCATATCAAAAGGAGTTAGCTTGCATCATGTTACTGGGCATATTTGTCACAAGATGTGCAACTTTAAGTTTTAAGAAAGCTGTATGAGTTTTGAATTGATTGAGTCAAGTGTCTTGAGGGTTTGCAAGATTTGCATTCATGAACTAGCTGGTCTAGCGGATCACTACTTCCTCAGCGAGTTTGATAGTTTTGACAATTCTGTGGGCTGGGGACCGAGTGGTTTAGAGTTGAGAGGTAAAGTACGGATAACCTCTCAAGAGATGGAACGAATTGAGAGATTTATGACGATCGCTAAATATAATATCTGTCTTAATAATTGCGAGCATTTTGCGAATTATGTCCTTCATGGTTTGAATTTTTCTTCTCAGCAATATGTGTGGTGGAAAACTTTAGGGGCAAGTGTTATTGGCTTTTTACAGCCTGCCCAGAGTGCCAGCGAGAATTATCACAGCCATATGTCTAGGCAAATCTCAAAGGCTTTGAACGAGAACTTAAGACAAGCAAAAATCGAGAGCGCTAATCGTGAACGTATTGAGTTCTGGAAAGCCAGAGGAGTCGATGTTAAATAAATTCGAGCCAGGGGGAATTAATCCATGAGCCTTGTTCTAGAGCGTGAAATTCCTCCCCTCCACGAAGATGCAACTGGAGCAATTCGAGTTGGAAATTCAAGGGTCTTGTTGGAGGTTGTCATCCGAGCATTTCAAGATGGTACATCTCCTGAATCCATTGTCTATCGGTATTCAACTCTGTCTTTATCTGATGTCTATAATACCGTTGGTTACTATCTTCGATATCAAGCTGCTGTAGAGGCATACTTGGATCAGAGAGAGCAGTTAGCTGAATCCGTACATCAACGTTTGTCCATTGTTCAACCTGATTTGAGCCTCATTCGCTCTCGTTTGCTATCGCAGCAGAAGCCATAGCAACGGTTACATTGAGCTTGTTACTTAATGAGAGCGGAAATAACAGTCCGAAATCTAAAATCGCATGAGGATGATTGTTTTAAGCGAAGCCCCTGAATCGATCGCCCCTAAAGTTGCGGATGTCCTAGGAATTCCAGTCTACTTATTAGCGAAAAACTTCAGCCTTGAGACGATCGCGGCAACACTTCAATCTCAAGCCCATCAACCTCAGAATAGCTTTGGCATTTGGTTAGGCGAGTTACCCTCGATCGATCGCTACAGACAAGTTTATGACGCTTTCCTCAGCCGAAATATCCAGCTTTTGAATCGACCTGAGCAGTATGCGATCGCTCAGCAATTTAGCAATGTCTACAGTAGCTTGTCAGATTTAACGCCAGCCCCAAAATCTGCTCACTCCTGGGCAGAGGTGCGCCAAGCTGCCAATTTGCGATATGGTCAAACCGACCAGAGCGAACCCTTGGGGCGATCGTTTCGGGTCTATCTCTACAGACAGACGATTCTGACCTACGCCTATTCTTGGGAAGCTGACGATCTGCTGAAATGGCTGACGGTTGAAGAAGAGGAGGCAATTTTTTCTGTGGCGCTGAAGGCTGCGGCACGTCTGGATTTGCCGTTTATGGCGATCGATATTGGACAGCAAGCCAGTGAACGCTGGGTAATAGTAGGAGTTTGTGATGTCCAGTTTGGCTTGCTCAATCAAACGCCAATGATCTCATTTTGGGGTGAGCTAGAAAGGATTTTTTCAGCCTAAGTTGGTTATTAGAAATACCAGTTGCTAGTTGCTAAAAATATTAGTTGCTAGAAACAAAATCGCTGCGCACCCAGCCTGTAGTACCCGAATCAAACCGGACGCTATACCAAGTCTGTCCGTCTTCTCCTCGTTTCTTGTCAACCACCTGAACGCGATCGCCCGCATAGCCCGTAGATTGAACATCTGCCGAGGTGCTAGCGCTAGTGCGGACGTTAATTAGGGCATCGGGTTCGCTAGCCGTCAAAACTGCCGATCGGGCTGTGCCTGAGCTTGTGGAATCAGCAGAGCCAGAAGGTGAAGCAGAGGCACTCAGAGAGCGATCGCGGTTGCCCAATGTAGCTTCAGGATCTTGAGTGCTTTGAACACTGGCAGAACTAGCGCTACCTTGAGTACTAGCATTTTGTGAAACAAAATCACTTCTCACCCAACCTCTCTCGCCAGACTCCAGACGAACGCTGTACCAAGTGTTGCCATCCTCTCCCTTTATTTTGTCGATAATGCTGATGCGATCGCCCCCATAGCCCACGTGAGCAATTCCGGCAGAGGTGCTAGCGAGTTCCCGTACGTTAATTGGGGCTTGAGGCTGGCTTGAGGTGAGAACAGCCTTCCCTGTGGCATCTCCTACGGATTCCCCGGCAGCGCGGGTAGAACTGTTAGGACTTTGGGTATTCTGGCTAGTCTGAGCATCTCTAGTCTGAGCATCTAGTGAAGTGCGCGAGATGCCCACGGGTTCTACCTCGCCGCCCACTGCCAAGGCAAACCGCTGAGCTTTGCCATAAGTTGTGAAGCTCGCTACCTGAACCGAGGGTACGCCCGTCTTATCTCTGACGACGCTGACGGCATCTTTGCAATACCGACTGCGAATTTGGGCGATGTCGCTTTTGTCTATGTAAACCGGATACCAGCTTTCGCTAGGAGATGCTGCCTGGTCGCCACAAGAGCTTTGGGGAAAGGAAAATTCGCTGGAGGCGATCGGTGAAGCGCCCGGTGAAGTGCTGAGCGAAGGAGAAACGCTAGGCGAAGGAGAAACGCTGGGAACAGATGCACTGACATCGCGGGGGGCTAAGTCTGCTACGCTGCAAGCGGACAAAGTTCCCAATGATAGGACTCCCAACAGGGCATTCTTGACCTGTTTAGCCGACGAGGGGCATGGAATGCGAATCCTACGGGAAGTCATCTCTTTCGTTTCCATAGCCACTTTCACTATTGTTCAAATACAGCAAGAAATATAACACTAAAAATCAGGATGGACGCTACATCCAGAGATTCATTTGCAGTAAATTAAAACTTGGCGCTGTATATGATGCATTTCTAGAGATTTGTAGCAAATTCCTATACGTCTTAGCGATTTAGCGTAGCGCAGATTTTGGTGAAGACGATCGCTTCCACCTTTTCTAGAGTAAAGAATTTTGGCATTGCTGAACACAGGTATGAATTGCCCTCATCCCCAGCCCTTCTCCCTGAGGAGAAGGGAGCTATTAACTTGGCAGTCATTGAGAATGCATTTTTTAAAGACTTTTTGTTGCCGGGTTAATAGATCTCTTGATCCCCCTCCATAAAGCTTGCTCAGAAAATATGGAGTTAAATCCAAGGCTCATCGTCCAAGTCGGAATCCTCTAGCTCATGAGGCTTATCCGTTGCATCGTCTGGTTCATTCCGCAGGCTCGGTTCATTCTTCAGGTTCGGTGCATCGTTCATCCAATCATCATCTAACCATTCGTCATCCATCGAGTCGTCCAGATCTGTAGGCACGCCTGTAGGTGTTCGAGGGATATCCTTCTTAGACCCCACCTCAAATCCAGAGTTTTCACGAACGGTCTCAAAAATTTCTTCAGCATGGACGGTTAAAGTTTGAAAGCTCTCTCCAAGCTGTTTACTCAAAGAGTGCGATCGCTCCTTCATCTCGTCGGCTAGAGTCTGGCTAGTCACTTTAGCTCTTTCTGAAAAAGTTCGCGTGTTGGCTTGAGCATCTAGATCGCCCAACTGTTCACCAAGCTGCTCGTCCAACTGTTCACCAAATTGCTCGTTCAGAGCTTGCGCCTTCTCTTTCGCTTTTTGAGAAAGCATTTGGGCGTTAGCTTTTGCCTGCTCGGTCAAGCTTTGAAACCGTCCTTTAACCTTCTCCGTGACTTGTTCGGTCAAGGTTTCTGCCCGTTGAGTGAGCGATCGCAACTCCTCAGAGGCTTCTTGCGCCAGGGAATCTTTGGCTTTGGTCAGCTTTTGAGAAATTCCTTCCTGGTAGATGGCAAAGCGATCGGTGTCAGATTCTGCTACCAAGACACGCTTTTTGCCAAAGCTGGCAATGTCGGCAGGGCGCAACTCATAAACTTCGCCCGTTATGCCTGCCCAGCCGCTAGAGACAAATAAATAGGCTTTAATCTTGCCTGACTCTAGCTCAAACAAATAGTCGGTAATTTTGCCGAGCTGATTGCCCTCGTTGCTCCACACTTCGTGCTGAATTAATGACTCAAGCTGCTGTACTTTTCTGGCTTCTGTCGGTTCAGACGGAGCGTGAGTCAAAACGCCGCTAGCTCCAACCGCTGCAATCTGGCTCAGCTTGAAAGCAGATTTTGTATTGCCCAAAAAGCCAGACTTGCAGATAAAGCCCAACACGCGATGAACAGGGGGATACATCCAAAGGGTCTCTACACGCCCCAGTTCTTCTAACGTCTGGCGATCGAGTACAAGCTGATTGAGCAAGTCACTTTGCCGAAAAATCTCTGCCTGAGCCGTCATAATTTTCTAAAGGGCGAAAGAAAGTTAAGAATATGTATCTATCCAGCATATCTTTGAATTTTTAGATCTCGGAATTCCCTCAGAATTTGAGCAGCTTCGCACAATCTCTAAATTTCACCGATCGGTCTTCACGATAATCTCACAGCCCCACTCCTGAGAAAGCTTGGGTTTTGCTGCATAAGGGAGTGGTAGATGCACCCTGATAGATTCCCCGGCCAAAAGCTGGGGATTTTTTTTGGCGATCGTCTCCTATCGGCAAAAACTTGAGTGGTCTGCCTGAGAGCTTTCTGCGACTTGCAGGACAGTCAGTACAATATGGGTAGCTGAACTTAGAGAGAGTTTGGAGAAAACTTCGGAAACTTCAGCGGGTCAAACTGTATCTAGTCTTGAGTGACTCTGCACGGGCTGTCCATGACTCCACCTTCCACGCCGCCTACTCCACCCAATTCGCCTTCCAAACCGCCAAAGACTTTTTTGCGGGCGATTACGCAAGCCGTTCAAACCATTCAGGCAAAGGTCAACTTTTCTCAGCTTGCCCTCAAGCCCAACGCTAAAGTGCCAGAGCTATGGGTGCAGGATGCCGACTCTGATAAGGCAGACATCTACCCGTTGCTAGGAGAGCATTACGTACTGGGGCGCAGCTCTAAATCTTGCGATATCGTGGTGCGAAATCCGGTGGTGAGCCAGGTGCATCTCTCCGTAACGCGCGACAAGCAGCAGCCCCACGAGCCGTTTGTGATGAAGGATGAAAACTCTACTAACGGTATCTACCGAGGCAAACGACGACTCGCTAAAGTGACGCTGCATCATGGAGATGTTCTGACGTTGGGACCCCCTGAACTGGCGGCGGCTGTGAAGGTTCAGTATCACAATCCGCCTCCAACCTATGTCAAAGCAATCAAGTATGGGCTGTATGGCTTTACAGGTCTGACGGCGATCGCTGCCACTTGGACAGTCTTTGAGTGGCAAAAGTTTGGCGTGCGTCCGCTCCCCGCATCAGTCCAAGGACCCGTTGTGGTCTATGCGCGGGATGGCGAAACGCCCCTCAGACCGATCGAAACACGCGCTCACCTAGAAAATAAGCGGCTTTCAGACTTCTCGCCTTTTTTGCCCAAAGCGGTGATTGCCTCAGAAGATTCCCGCTACTACTGGCATTGGGGAGTCGACCCGATCGGCATTACTCGCGCCCTCGTCACCAACGTCAAGGGGGGCGAGATTCGAGAGGGAGCTAGCACCATTACGCAGCAATTGGCGCGCAGCATCTTCCGAGACTACGTGGGCACTGAAGATTCTGCCAGCCGCAAGATCCGTGAAGCCATGGTGGCGCTGAAGCTGGAAGCTGTCTATAGCAAAGATTTTTTGATGCTGACCTATCTGAATCGCGTCTACCTGGGCAGCGGCAACTATGGCTTTGAAGACGCAGCGCAGTTTTATTTCGGCAAATCGGCGAAAGATCTGACGCTATCCGATGCGGCAACTCTGGTGGGTATTCTTCCGGCTCCCAACCGCTTTAATCCCGTGCGAGATTACCAGTCGGCAGTGGAGTTGCGCGATCGCGTCATCAACCGCATGGCGGCTCAAGGTTCGGTTAGCTTGGAAGAAGCTCAGCGGGCAAGGCGATCGCGGATTGAGATTAATCCGGCGGCGATTAAAGAGTTAGAAAGTACGATCGCTCCTTATTTTTACGGGCAGGTATTTCAAGATTTAGACACCCTTCTGGGGGCACAGCTCGCTCAGGAAGGCAACTTTATTGTGGAAAGCAGTCTGGATACTCAGATCCAGACCAAGGCGGAGGTAAGCCTGAAAACGGCGGTAGGCACCACAGGCTCATCTGCCGGGTTTTCGCAAGGCGCACTCGTGACGCTTGACACCAGCACGGGAGAAGTGTTGGCGCTGGTAGGCGGCGTTGATTTTCAGCAGAGCCAGTTTAACCGCGCGACTCAGGCTTTGCGGCAGCCCGGATCAACCTTCAAGATGTTTGCCTACACGGCGGCGAGCGAGCAGGGAATTTCGCCTAGCACCGCATTTTCCTGTGCCCCACTCGACTGGAACGGACAGTTTTTTGAGGGCTGCAAGTCAGGGGGCGGCAGCCTGGATATGTATAGTGCATTGGCGCGATCGGAAAATGTCGTGGCTTTGCGCATTGGTCAACAGGTGGGGCTAGATCAAGTGGTGCGAACGGCACAGCGCATGGGGATCACCTCCAAGCTCGATCCCGTCCCTGGACTTGTGCTAGGACAAAGCGAGGTAAATTTGCTAGAACTCACAGGAGCCTATAGCGTTTTGGCAAATCAGGGGATTCGCAACCAACCCCATACCATTAACCGCATTCTAGACAGCAGCGATTGCACTAATCCTCAAGATTTTAAGACCTGTCGCGTCATTTTTGACTATCAGCAAAATGCTCAGACTAACCTCCCGGCGATTGATCCCCAGGTTGCTGGTGTGATGACTTCTCTACTGCAAGGAGTCATCCAGTCGGGCACCGGACGCAACGCAGCTCTGGGATTAGGGGAAGCGGGAAAAACAGGCACCAATAACGACAACACAGACCTTTGGTTTGTGGGCTATGTGCCGGGTCAGGCTTTGGCAACGGGTATTTGGTTTGGCAATGACGACAACACGCCCACCGCCGGAACGAGCGCAGATGCCGCCCAGCTTTGGGGTAACTATATGCAGCAGGTGGTTCGTTAGCCCGATCGCCCCTCTAATCTGAAAAAAAACCTGAAAGAAGTCTGAAAAAGATGACATAATTTTGCTGTCACTCCATAAATCGGATATGATCTCCAGCAAATGCAGTACTCGGTAGAAAAGTTTCAGATTCTGCACTTGCATTCTTTGAACATCTCCGAACTGCCTTTTGTATCGCTAAGGTTTTGGAGAAAGCCGTGACTATTTACGTGGGCAACCTGTCTTTTCAGGCGACCGAGGAAGATCTGCGAGAGGTTTTTGCAGAATATGGCAAGGTGAGTCGAGTCAGTCTGCCGACCGATCGTGAAACAGGCAGAAAGCGTGGTTTTGCGTTTGTAGAGATGGAAGAAGACGCTCAAGAAGATAAAGCCATTGCTGAATTGGATGGGGCTGAGTGGCTCGGTCGAGAAATTCGCGTCAACAAAGCTAAGCCTCGTGAAGAGGGTGGCAATCGTGAAGGGAGCCGCAGAAGCAGCGGCTATGCGTCTAGAGAGTAGTACGCTAAGGTTAGTAAGCATTTGATGCTGCCGTCCATAGCAGCCAAAGAGATGCCAAAGGCTTCGATCGCTAACCGCATAGCCGCTGATGTCTAGGTCACGTCTCCTGACGCTTGTTGTCGGCATTCTGCTAATTTTGGGGCTGGTGATATGGCTGACAGGCTCTTTATCACAGCTCTATTTTGGTATTGCCATTACTTCACCGCTGCTGGCGAACATTTTGCTGGCGCTGATGCTGGCACTTTTGCTCTGTGCTGTGGCGGCTTTACTCTATTTTGCGCTGCCCTTTTTTCGCCCACGCATTTTTCCTTCACAGAGAGCCGATCGCCCTTCACTGCCCAAGATTCCTGAGCAGAAGGCAGAGGTAGCGCGCGAAACCCTCCAGGCGGTACAGCAGCAGGTGGCTCAAATCCAGGACGAGATTGCCCGACAGGCATTGATCGATCGCTCCCGTGAAATTGAGCAGAGCCTATCCTTTCGAGAACTGCACGTCGTCATTTTTGGCACGGGATCAGCCGGAAAAACCTCGATCGTCAATGCTGTGATCGGTCGAATGGCGGGTCGGGTCGGCGCGACGCTGGGCACAACAGAACTGGGACAGATTTACCGCTTTCAGCTTAAAGGGCTAGAGCGAGAGATCCAGATCACCGATACTCCCGGTATCTTAGAGATCGGAATTATCGGTACAGAGCGAGAAAACCTGGCGCGGCGGATGGCGGCGGATGCTGATTTGCTGCTGTTCGTGATTGATAATGACTTGCGCCAATCAGAGTATACGGCTCTGCGGGCTTTAACAGAGATTGGCAAGCGATCGCTCCTCGTCTTCAACAAAACCGATCTATACCCTGAAACCGACTTAGATACCTTGCTCGATCGCATTCAGCAGCGCGTCCAGACTCTCATTCCGCCCGAAGATATTGTGGCGATCGCTGCCAGTCCCCAGGCTGTGCGTCTAGAGAACGGCGAGCTATTTCAGCCTGAGCCAGAAATTATTCCCCTGCTCCGACGAATGGCGGCGGTATTGCGATCGGAAGGCGAAGATCTGATTGCCGACAACATTTTGCTGCAATCTCAGAGGCTCGGTGCAGAAGCCCGCCAGCTCATTGATGCCGAACGCCAAACTCAGGCTGAAAAAATAGTCGATCGCTATCAGTGGATCAGCGCTGGGGTGGTTTCAGTCACGCCGCTACCCTTCGTGGATTTAATCGCCACGGCTGCCATTAATGCCCAAATGGTGGTGGAGTTAGGGCGAGTCTACGGCTGCGAGATCAATCTAGAGCGCGGTAAAGAGCTAGCCATTTCACTAGCCAAAACCCTCGTTAGTCTGGGCGTAGTGCGAGGCGCGATCGAACTTCTCTCGATCGCCCTGCAAACCAACGTCGGCACCTTTCTCATCGGTCGAGCGATCCAGGGCGTAACGGCAGCCTACCTGACCCGTATCGCCGGGAAGAGCTTCATTGAATACTTCCGCCGCGACCAAACTTGGGGAGATGGCGGCATGACGCAGGTGGTGCAGGAGCAGTTTCAGCTCAACCGCCGCGACGAATTCATTAAGGTGTTCGTGCAGGACGCGATCGCTCGGATTGCCCTGCCATCCCCGGAAAAAGGCTAAAAGGCGCTAAGAAGATTGACACATCTCCTCAAATATTATCCGCCAAAGCGCTGATCTTCATTGCTACTTGATGGCGACCCACAAAGAATTCAAGAACGTCCTCAGGAATTGGCAGTACAAGAGATGTAGATGACTATATCCCTCTAGGGAATTAGGAATAATTGCTGACTTAACCTAAGGGCTACGTCTACACCCCAGTTTCTACCAGATCAGGTTTCTAACTTGGCACGGTGCTCAATTGAGCAACTGCTAGCTGAAAAAATTCATGCAGCGAAACTTTAAGCAATTTCTTTCGTCCTAAGTTGATTGATCCCGAATGATGGGAACAATAGCCGTAAGCAACAATGAAAGCCCCCTTGTTACCTGGAGCAATTGAGACAAGCATTATGCCAGCACAACCCTTTTACGCGGATGCCAACTACGATGAGTCTTCTAACGTGGTTAATCTACAGTTTGCCAATGATGCAAATCGAGCAGAGTTGGATGAATCGCAAGTGGATCACGACCTGGCAGACTTAGAAATAGAATATTCTGGTTCCGGCGCGGCGAAGGCTGCGGGACGGCGTACCACCGATCTCGTGCGTCTATATCTCCAGGAAATTGGTCGAGTCCGACTTTTAGGGCGCGACGAAGAGGTTTCTGAAGCTCAAAGCGTCCAGCGCTATATGCGCCTAGTCGAGCTACGCAACACTGCGGTCGAGACTGATGCTCAAATGCAGCAGTATGTGCAAATTATTGAAACCCACGATCGCCTCGCTTCTCACCTAGGACACCGCCCCTCTCTAGAGCGCTGGGCAACTGATGCAGGTATCCCGGTGGCTGAACTTAAGCCGCTGTTGGCATCGGGCAAGCGTCACTGGGCAGATCTGGCAGCGTTGACGGTGACTGAACTCGATCAAGTTCAGTCAGAAGGCGTGAAGGCGAAAGATCACATGATCAAAGCCAACCTGCGCTTAGTGGTATCAGTTGCTAAAAAATATCAGAACCGAGGGCTGGAGCTACTGGATCTCATACAGGAAGGCACTTTGGGTCTAGAGCGAGCAGTGGAGAAGTTTGACCCTACTAAGGGCTATCGCTTTAGCACCTATGCCTACTGGTGGATTCGTCAGGGGATTACGAGGGCGATCGCCACTCAAAGCCGCACCATTCGCCTCCCAGTTCACATCACCGAAAAGCTGAACAAAATCAAAAAGGCGCAGCGCAAAATCTCCCAAGAGAAAGGTCGGACTGCGACGATGGAAGACCTGGCGCTAGAGCTAGAAATGACTCCAGCCCAAGTGCGGGAAGTCTTGCTAAGGGTGCCTCGTGCTGTCTCTCTGGAAACAAAAGTCGGTAAAGAGCGCGACACTGAGCTAGGCGACTTGCTAGAGACCGAAGATGTCTCGCCAGAGGAAGTGCTAATGCGGGAGGCTCTGCATCGTGACTTGCAGCAGTTGCTCACTGACCTGACCAGCCGCGAACGGGATGTCATCCTGATGCGGTTTGGCATGGGTGATGGACAGCCTTACTCCCTTGCCGAAATCGGTCGGGCACTTGACCTGTCGCGCGAGCGAGTCCGTCAGATTGAAGCCAAAGCCCTGCAAAAGCTGAGACAGCCCAAGCGCCGTAACCGAGTGCGGGATTATCTGGAGTCACTGAGCTAGGTTGATTGCTGAAACTTCAGTAAAGAGGTCAATTAACAAGTTATGAGGGCTAAGCAAGAGAAATCTGCTCAGCCCTTAATTTTTATGGCAACTCAGAGAATATCATCACTCTGGCAAGAGAATCAAACCGTTCAGGCGGTGTTCACTGAAAAATTTTGTTCTTAGAAATAATTCAAGTTTTTGAAGGCTCTCCTGACTTCTTTGATGAGAAGCTTGGTTCCCTCTCGACGATAATGTTTCATGACCTTGGGTAAACCCTTATCCAAACGTTCGAGTTGTTTGCATCTACCTCTGCCCGTCCTACACCAGGTCGTAAAATGTTCGCAGTTGTTTGTAATCAAGTTATACTGCTTTTCTCCCAAACGCTTTTTCGCTCTTGATATCACCTTCTTAGAAGAACTACACCTAGGATGTTTCTTGATCAAAATTCTCTTGTGACATCTAAATTTATGTAGGGAATCATTGCGAATTCTTCCATCAGAATAATGAATTACTCTTCTAGAACCATAGTAAATTCCATAATGTATGCACCATCCATAATCAACATAAAGATGATCCCCCCTCTTAAAATCTTCAGAATCCATAGTTTACTAAGGTGTGAAATACTTTTATGTGGAAGTTAATGATAAAGAAGTTGATGTATAAATTTTAACAAAAACCTTAAATAATTCCTCAGTATAAATC
>CASBQM010000730.1 GCA_949127645.1 Synechococcales cyanobacterium PMM_0036 | reverse complement strand
GAACGCTGACCACGGGCAAGCTTCAAGTGATTAATATCATGGCAACTCAGAAGTCTACAGACTTCTGAGTTGCCATGATATTAATCACTTGAAGCTTGCCCGTGGTCAGCGTTCCCGTTTTATCAAAGGCGATCGCCCTGACTCGCCCGACTCGCTCCAATTGCGCCCCGTTCTTAAACAAAATTCCATGCCTTGCCCCGTTAGCAATCCCAGACAACAGGGTAGGCATAATCGATGCCATCAACGCACAGGGTGACGCAACAACCAGAAAAATCAATGCCCGATAAATGGTAGCTTCCCAGCTCCAGCCCAACAGGAAGGGAGGCAGAATGCTGAGCAAAAGACCCACGATCACAATCACCTTCGCGTATCCGCGCTCAAATCGCTCAATGAACTGCTGAGAAGGCGGAGCTTCAGTTTGGGCTTGCTGGACGAGACGGATCACCCGTTGAATCAAGCTGCTCTCTGGCGGTTGATGAATCTTGAGTTTTAGCGCCCCGCTCCCGTTAATTGTGCCAGCAAAAACTTCATCGCCGATCGTTTTCTCAACAGGAATAGACTCGCCTGTAATTGACGCCTGGTCTAGCGTACTGAATCCTTCCGTCACCAAACCGTCGGTAGGCACCAATTCTCCCGGCTTAACTAGGACTTGATCGCCCACTTTTAGCTCTGCGATCGGCAGAGTTCGCTCTTGTCCATTCAGCAATACTCGTGCCGTATCCGTTGTCAGACTCATTAATCCCCGAATGCTGCGCTCCGTTCGCCGCAGAGCATATCCTTCTAGTGCCCCACTAATGGCAAAGATCAAGATGAGAACGGCACCATCCACAATCAGGTAATATTCCCGTTGCCATAGCCCTAAACTCGCTGCTCCTAAAGCCGCCACAATCATGAGCAGATCGACATCTAGCTCTTTTTCTCTAACCAGGGTCGTTAGACCTTCACGGGCGCTATCAAAACCACCCACTACGTAGGCAGTCGTCAGAATGAACAGGGCGGCTCCAATCCAACCCAGATTGAGAGTTTGCCAACCCAAAAGAACTAGGACAGCGCAAGCAAAAGCCGCGATCGCGTCAGGGTGTTCTTTAAAGAGGTTTGGGGAGCGAGGGAGCGAAGGTGCAGGAACCATTGATTTAGACAGTTACGTTTGATATTTTGTATCCTAAACCTTGACACTAGTGTTAATGTCAAGGTTTTGATTACACTAAAGAGGATGAAGACCTAGAGAAATGAAGACTGAATATCTGACGATTAAAGAACTGACTGAGGCAGTAGGCGGTAGCATTACCCCCCGGATGGTACGGCACTATCACACCCTGGGATTACTGCCACAGGCACAGCGATCGGACAGTAACTACCGCCTCTACACTCAGCAAGACGTACAGCAATTGCAGCGGGTTGTGGCACTGAAGCAGCAAGGGTTTCAGTTGTCACATATCCATCAACTCTTAGAAAGCCATTCAGAGACAACGCTCAATTCAGCTCTGACCGATCAGTTGCAGCAGCAGTATCAACGGCTGATGTTGCAAATTACGCAATTGCGTCACACGACATCGGCGTTAGAAGGGCTGCTAGGACGCGATCGCAATTGTCAAACCACGCAAGCAGAAGCCCTGGCACAACTGAAGCAGTTAGAGGTAAACGCTCAAGAGGGCTTGAGCAAACTGGATCAGCTTTGGACGAATTTAGATGCAGAGACGGAGACTCACCCCGAAGCCTTCCAGGAGTCGTTGCAGCGCTTGCTTCCCGATCTGTCGGGTCATTCTGAAATCACGGTAAATTTGCTGCATCAACTGGTACTCGCCTGTGGAGATGTCAGCCTGGTCAATTTTGTTCGTTTAAGTCCTGAAGCCATTGCTGCCGCGCGAGATGCGCTCAAAGCAGGATGTACGGTTGTGACCGATTTGCCGACGATCGCCGCCGCGCTAGACCACACTCGACTCGCGCATTTAGGGTGTCCGATTGAGCCGCTGATCAATGACCCTCATATTACCGGGGCAGCCGAAGCAGAGCAGGCTTTTTGGAATCACGACCTTTGGCAGCAAAGGCTGCAACAAATTCCGAGGGGCTGTGTTCTGGTGGTTGGGTATGCCCCTTCAGTATTGCTAAGGGTCTGTACGCTGATTGAGCAGCGGCAAATTCAGCCTGCATTAGTTATTGGAATGCCGATCGGATTTAGCCACGCTCCGGCAGCAAAACGACGGCTGATGAGAACACAGACTCCCTACATTACGATTCAAGGAAGTCTTGGGGGTGGGCTTTTGGCAGCGGTTACGTTAAATGCACTGGTTGAAACGTTGATTGAAAAGCCAGATTGCCATTGCTATCTCACTCGTCCATAGAGACCTGTTCTCGGATCGGAAAAATTAAAACCAAACAGGCAATAATGAGGATTCTTCTTGTAGAAGACGAGCCAGATCTAGGAGCAGCGATTCAGCAAACCCTGAGTCAGGAGAAATACATCGTAGATTGGGCTAAGGATGGCACAACTGCCTAGGATTATTTGGAAAATCAATGGACGCAATACACAGTCGCCATCTTTGACGGGGCATTGCCGGAACTCACAGGAATTGAGCTTTGCCAAAGGCTGAGGATGCGGAAGGATATGCAGGGATTAACCAAAAAACGTCAGATCTGCTGTTTAGATGATTTGATTAACGATGTGGTCGAAGAACTCGCGGCGTTGGCTCTATCAGCGAATGTGATGCTGACGGCTCAAATTTAGACGCGTCAGGCTGTGAAGGTTTTCGGTGATGAGGAGCAGATCTACCGAATGTTGGTCAATTTGATCACCAACGCCATTCAACATACCCCTGAGAAAGGCGATGTTGGGGTGAGGCTGACGCAAGATGATCAGCACGCCCTGATTAGCGTTCAGAATACAGGCGGCGGCATTGCCTCTCACAATATTCCTCGAATTTTTGACCGTTTCTACCGGGTGGAAAGCGATCGCTCTCGTTTAACAGGCGGATCGGGCTTGGGGTTAACCACAGAGCCAACATCTTAAATGGTCAGAGGTTGCATCTGAGTAGATTGGGGTGCGAGGGTAGGAGAGGATAGCGCTAAACCCTATCTGCCTCTGTCGATGAAACTTAAACCGAAAAACAAGCTGATTGAGCATTTTAGCGAGCTTGAAGATCCCCAGATTGAGCGCAGCAAGCGCCACAAACTGATTGATATTCTAACGATCACCCTGATGGCGGAAAAGCACCGCCATCAGGGTGCCAATTACCTCTCTTTTGTTACTACGTTGAAAGGAAAATAGTGTGAAGTGAGGTCAAGCGGATTTGGCTTCTGGGATAGAGGCACTTTGGAACGTATCCATGCAATCCATCAATTGGCAGAATCCTCGCCTGAGTCCGGGGATGGTTAGAGCCAAGGCTCTAACCATCCAGCAACAATAGGGTTTCAGCAGGAGACGCAAATTATTCAACGCGCTTTTCCAAGTTGTCCCCGCGTCCCAGTGCAAATGCGCTTCAAAGGGGGAATGTGACGCAGGTTCTTCAGTCGTTGTATCTGCCGAAGATGGGGATTGTGCTTTGAAGGTATCGGCATGGAGGCTGACTAAGAAATAGGCGCTCATCACTAACTCCCACCAGCGTTCAATGCTCTGGTAATCGGTGAGTCGATAATCACTCCACCCCAACTCATGCTTGACTTGGCTTTTAACTATATTCAATCCAGGTTCTTACCGTGTAGAGCAACGCCACCTGAGATTGAATCTCCCCATTCAAATTGGTCATGATCTGCCAGGTATCGGCTTGGTTTGGCTCTTCAGTAGCGCCTTGAGTGATTTCGTAGTATCGAGTGGCACGACGCTTGCCAAAGATGATTTCGCGAAGGTAGCGGCGTTCCGTGGGTTTCTCGGCAAGCGGTTGGTCGTAGCTCGTCCAGGCCTTGCTATAACCTTCCTGCTCTGGGGGCAAACACACGCCATGATTTGAGCGAATCGCCACAATAAACGGCAGTCTCATCGTCTCCAGTGCCCCCATAAACGTGCTGCTCTCGCCGTACAAACGGTCAGCTAACACTTGGGCAATGTTGAATCCCAGCGCTTTTAGCTCCTCGATGATTTCCACCGCTAGTTGCGGTTTGGTTTTGTACTCATCGCCTGCCTTGAGTCGAGACCGAGGCTTGAAGACTTTGAACAGCAACGGATAGGTGATCCCATCCACCACCCCATAGGCATTAACCGAAACGATGCCGTTGCTCGTTTGTCCCAGGTTGCCGATGTATTGCTTGGCAACATAGTCGGTGGTCGTGCCTTTTTTGGCATCTCCGGTTTCATCAATGCACAACGTCATTGCCCGCTTGCCCATCTGTTGTCGGGTTGCCTCTAATCG
>CASBQM010000729.1 GCA_949127645.1 Synechococcales cyanobacterium PMM_0036 | reverse complement strand
GGAGACCCCCAAGGCTGTTGCCCACTTCCCAACCTAAAATATCTAGCTTTCAGACCAAACTAGCTCAAATTCTTAGAGTGACTCTTAGAGTGTAAACTTTTAGGCGCATAATCTTCCTAATTGACGGTCATTCGCAAGAGTAACCTGACACCTTCCCAAAATCTAGATTAAATTTATGCTCACAAAATATGGACTTACCGAGTTTAGCTAAGGTTCTCTGCCCAAATATCGTGAATTGAGAGGTAACGCCCTAAACACTTTTCAAAGTTATTCTCAACAGTCCGTTCTTCTTGAAAATCGTTAAGATGATTATGTATCCTTCTCATTAAGACAGCACTGTTGAGAAAGGCATTTTAACTTATGTATACAACCTCCTCCCTCAAAGCTGAACTCAACGAACGCGGCTGGCGACTTACCCCGCAACGAGAGACCATCTTACAAATTTTTCAAAACCTTCCAGAAGGACAGCACCTCAGCGCCGAAGATTTGCATAACTTGCTGCAAGGAGATGGAGATGCCATCAGCCTGTCCACCATCTACCGAAACTTAAAGATGATGTCTCGCATGGGCATCCTCAGAGAGCTAGAGCTAGCCGAAGGACATAAACACTACGAAATTAACCAGCCCTCCCCTCACCATCATCATCACTTGATCTGCGTCCGCTGCAACAAAACGATCGAATTCAAAAACGATTCGATCCTAAAAATGGGTTCCAAGACCGCTCAAAAAGAAGGCTATCACTTGCTCGATTGCCAGCTCACCATTCACGCCATTTGCCCAAGCTGTCAGCGATCGCTCCTCCCCGCCTAGCAAAGCCAAAATCACGGGATGCTACAGGCGATCGCCCCTCAAAAGAATGTGAAGCACCTTCTGCGTATCGCTGAGATCGCCCACGATACGTCTGACTGGATGGGGCCAAACCTTAACCAAAGTAGGTGTAGCAGTAATCTGATTCGCTTCCGCCTGTTCAGGATGCTTTTGGATATCAACAACCTTCAGCGTATAGGGCTGCTGCAACGATTGCTCTAAAACCTGATGCAGGGTTTTCAGAATCTTCTCAGTTACAACGCTATTACCCGACACAAACAGCCGCAACACATAGCCCGACACAGGCTCTACCGACACAGGCTCTACCGACACAGCCGGATGCCAGGACAATGTGCCATTCTCGACTAAGGGCGATCGCGGTGTCGTTCGGTCAAATCGCATTACCAAGTCATGATCTTCCCAAAGCTGAGGAAACTGCTGCCGATAAGACTCCACCACTAAAGGGTCACAAACGCCTTCTGGACAAGGTAAAGCCTTCCAAACCAGAGCATCCACGCCAAATAAGACATTCAGCAAAGCCTGGTAGCGCAAAACCAATGGACTAGATTCCGCAAAGGTTTGAACACATTGCGTCTGAGGATCAAGCCATCGATCGATCGTCGCCGTGTAGCAAGGCACCAGAAAATGCGGCGGCTCCGCCAATTCCAATACCTCCTGAAGCACCGTACAAAGCTGCAAGTGCCAGCGGCTTCGTTTCTCAGGATCAATGCAATACACCAAGTCGCCACCGGGCGTAAACAGCGCTATTCCCTTAAAAAGTTTTGAACTGGGAGAAGCAAGTTCTGAATTGGAAAGCATAGAGAATAGGGTTGGAATCTAGAGGCAACACCTCCGATTAACTAACAAATTGCCCCTTATCCCTTAATACCTTCCCCTCGCGTGGGAGAAGGGAAGCCGGAAGGTTTCCTAGGTTTAAAGAAAAATTGAGGAGGCATCTCCCTACAGAAGACACCTCCAATATACTCTTTCCCTCTCAGTCGCCCAATGAGGTCTCGCCCCTAAACCCGACCTCTGAGAATTTGCGCCATTTCATTCGGCTTCGGCGACATTTCCAGAGCCGTTTCTTCAGTAATTCGCCCCGCTTCATAAAGCTTATAGAGCGACTGATTCATCGTACACATCCCGTCGAAAGTGCATCGCGGAATGATTGCCTCAATCTCATCGATCTCACCTCGGCGGATATAGTCTTTAATGGCATCTGTGTTGATCAAGATGTCGTGGAAAGCAGCCCGCTTACCGTCCGTAGTGCGGCATAACCCTTGGGCAATAATGGCAACCATAGATTCAGCGATCGCTACCCGCATTGGAGCCTGCTGATCAGGTTCATACAGATTCAGAATCCGCTCGATCGTTTTAACGGCGCTGTTAGTATGCAGGGTTCCCATTACCATGTGTCCCGTCTGAGCCGCCTTCAGGGCAGTATTGACCGTTTCCTTGTCCCGCATTTCACCCACCAGAATAATGTCTGGATCTTCCCGCAGAGAGGCTTTTAGAGCGTTATCAAACTTTTGAGTGTGAATACCCACTTCCCGTTGCTTAATCAGCGATTTTTTGCTCTGATGGACAAATTCAACCGGGTCTTCAATGGTGATAATGTTTTTAGGCATCTCACTGTTGATATAGTCAATCATGGCAGCCATGGTAGTAGACTTACCCGAACCCGTAGGGCCTGTCACCAGAACCAATCCCTTGTGGTAATGGCAGATATCTTTGAAGACAGGCGGCAGGTTAAGCTGTTCCATGGTCAAGATTTTTAGCGGAATTAACCGCATGACCATCGAAGGACCGCGCAAAGTGTCAAAAATATTGATCCGCACTCGGGCAAATTCGTACTGCGTGGCTCCATCGTAGTCCAGCGTTTCTTGAAATCGCTGAATGTCGGCATCGCTAAGAATTTCCTTTAACCAGCTAAAGAAGGTATCTTTATCGGTAACAGGATAGTCCGTGGTGTCCATTTCACCTCGGTTGCGGAAGCGAGGCACTTCGCCAACACCCGTATGGATGTCCGAAAACCCTTTGTCATAGGCTTCCCGCACGAGCTGTTCCATCGTCGGCTGACCGGGGCTAGG
>CASBQM010000728.1 GCA_949127645.1 Synechococcales cyanobacterium PMM_0036 | reverse complement strand
CATGAGGGATCAAGCAGAAACCTACACGAGTAAGATAAATCAAAGCAACATGAATAATCTCGGTGATCCTGTGAAAATCCGGCGGAGCTCGCGTACAGCGACCCCTGGGAAACAAATTCTGCCCCTCAATCACGTCGCCACGCGACAAAAATCAGCTAGGCGTGTACGTTCCGTTTATCCAACAGTATCGTGCGACACGTCTAGTGAAGAAGGTAAACAAGGAACTGTTGGCGTTCACGCGACACCTCGGCCTATTCAAGTGTCCGATCAAAGCCCGTCAGGGCGAGAAGGACAGAATAGTGGCGCTCCTGCTAGACAGGGGAGAGCAGGCTTGTGGAATGACACTGAAATCGAAGAGCTAAAGCGGTTGGTCGGTATTCATACTGGTCCGACAGGAAATATATCTTGGGTAAATATCGCTGAAGCTTGGGAAAATCAGATGTCTACGGTAAGAACTAAAGCAAGTCTTAGTAGTAAATGGCGTGATATTAAAATCAAATCCGTCATGGTGGAGCTTGATGATAATAATCCGACTCAGGATGGAACTGAGTCGATCTCTGATAACACGACCTCAGAGACTCTCTCGAATGTAGTTATTCACGATCGCACCATTCAAGAGGTAAACACGACCGTTGCAAAAGGAAAAGGAATAGGAAATGATAAAGAGGATCAGGAATCACCAGTTGATCCAAATAGAGAGATCGTTAAATCGACTTTCATAGAAAAATTAAGGCAAGCACGAAAGATAGGTTCCCGGATGACGTTGAGAAAACCGCCATATAGAGTCTCTGGAAAACACATACAACCTATCATCTGCGAAGTCAATAAGTTAATACAAGGTGAATTGGAAAAAAAAAAAGGTAGTCATTTAACCTGGAATCAGTTATCAATCCTAGTTTATGCTGGAGCGATGACTGTTTCTCAGATTGGCAACTTAAAGGCGACTGAAAAAATCAATCGGTCAAAGGAATGGTTTAAGAACTCATATAGAGAGGTTGACAGATTGCGACAAGTCATTGGTAAGGCTACAGCTGAGTTAAACCGGCAGAAGGAACGTGCGGGAGTAACTCCAACCGAACAACAAATTAGGAACATTAGAATGTTCAAAGAAAAATATAAAACAGAGTCTTATGTTGATATAACATCACTTGTAGAAAAACTGAAGTGCAGGCTTCAATTACTACAATCGCGGATAGCATTAAGGAAAGCAGATGAAGGACGTCAACGCGTCCGGCACATGCCAACGAAGATGCTGTTGCGAAACATAGAGACTGAAAATAAAAGTGAAGCGACTGATGTAAACCAGATCAGACGCTTCTGGAAAAATATTGTTGGAGTGAAAAAACCGTTCAATTCGAAAAGTACTCAGCTGGTGGCATGGGAACGCTCGTTGTCAGAAATCCCTGAAGAAGACAATCTTAAAGAAAGTCTGAATCTTGAACTATGGGAGCGAGTGGTACAAAAAGCCAAACCGTGGAAGGCACATGGACCGGATGGACTGCAAGGCTTCTGGTGGAAGGCATTTGCCTCAGCCAATGCAGCATTATATCAGTTAATTCATCACCATCTTACATCTGGAATGCCTCTACGGGAAAGGTGGATTACCGATGGACGTATAGTACTCATATTTAAATCTGGATCTAGGTCTGACCCTGCGAACTTCAGGCCTATAGCTTGCTTAAACACCTGCTACAAGCTATTAACGGGTTATATAGCCGCGTATTTAGACAAATACGTAAGGGAGCGTGAAATTCTGCCCAGTGAGCAGTTAGCACTACGAAGCGGTGTATGGGGTTGTACACATGCTCTCATGCTGGACCAGACGCTAATAGCGGACGCACAAAATCAAAAGAAAAAAGCTATTAGTGTCGCTTGGATAGACTATGCGAAGGCATTCGATAGTGTCCCACATAGCTATATCAAGTGGTTGCTAAGTGTAGTGCGAGTTCCGAATTCGTTAAAAATATTTATAGAAAGCGTCATGCAAAGTTGGAGAGTACGATATGAAGCTAAGAGCCCTAGAGGAAGGACAGAACGTAGTAGCTACCTAAAGATTCGATCCGGAGTCTTACAAGGAGACAGCTTCAGTCCCTTGTTGTTCTGCCTAGCGATGGCGCCCATCAGCCATGCTATAAATCAAGTAAAAGGTCAATACCAGACCTCCTCTGGGAAGCTCATAGGACTGCAAATCTCACTAAGTCATCTTTTCTATATGGATGATCTTAAACTATATGCAAATTCATCAAAAGACTTGACTAATCAGATAAAAGCTGTAGCATCAATTTCAAGCGACATTAGCATGAAATTGAATGTGAAAAAATGCGCCGTAGCACATTTCAACTCAGATCAACTGCAAGACGAACAAGCAAATGTAAATGCTAACCCATTACATGACAGAAGCATAAGCTTCCCGATTCTTAATGGACAGGCAATATACAAATACTTGGGAATCGAACAGAAATTAAAGTTGAAAGAATCCGAAGCATGGGATCGCGTGGAGGAAAAGTGCACTAAAATCGTACGGCAGTTATGGGATTCCGATCTTACTTTTAGGCAAAAAGTGAACTCCTATAACACCACTGTAATACCTGCATTCAGTTATGTAATGAGTTGCATAATAAAAGGCAGTGGCAAATATACAAGTGCCTTAAGAATTGGTGATAAAATGGATATTAAGTTTCGTAAACTTCTAACGGAGCTTAAAGCTCGATACAAAGCCAGTTGTGTTGCAAGATTATATCTAACAACTGAGCGAGGGGGATGTGGTCTGAAATCAGTAAAAGACTCTCTCAAAGAGGCTACCATATACTCCTGGGCGTACCTTTGTACGAAAGCAGAATTGAGAAACTCACTCAATCTATTTGTTAATATGGCTAATCGGGGGAAACGATGCATTATTAGTGATGCTGCGAGTGTTCTCAACAGTTATGGCATCAATTTCGAAATTGACGAAGCTCATTCAGTTGTCATCTTGAATGGTGCTCAGTTTGTAGACGCCAAAACGTTGGCAAGACAAGTGGTCTTGCTAATGCGTACTGTCAATAACAACCGGCGGTATGAAGAATGGCAAGAACTGGTACTAGCGGGACGTGTTCTATGTCCGACAAGCAGTATTGATCTGACGGCCTCTTTTTCTTGGTTAAGAGATGGAAAGCTGTCCTCAATAGCAGTCAGAAATGTCCTAGCAGCACAAGAGGGATGTCTTCTCACAAAAACTCATCCAACTTGGACTAAAACATCAAACGATACGACGTGTAGAGCGTGTAGGAATGCCAAAGAGACAATTGAACATGTAATATCAAGCTGTTCAATGTGGCTGCCAAACCTATACATTGACCGACACGACTCCGTAGCTAGGAACATACATTACAAACTTTGCCAACAATATGGTCTAACACCGCCTCACTACTCGCAGAAAGTGGATCCGATTCTCGAGAATGATAGTATTAAGCTGTACTGGAATCAACCGGTACAGAGCAAAGCGCTCATTCACCATAACAAGCCTGATATAATTGCCTTTCATAAAATCAGGAAAACGGCTATCATCATCGAAGTCGCGGTATCATGGTTTACTGGTATCGAAAAACAAATGGAAATCAAAACCCACCGTTATTGTGTCAATGGCAACTGGAAAGACGAGCTGAAAACACCATACCCGCATGGAGAAAATTTACTACGTGAATTAGAAACATCGGGATGGAAAACAACTTTTCTACCGGTAGTTATTGGTGCAACAGGGGAGGTGCTTTCAGATCTACACGAACAACTAAAGGTAAAACTCGGCTTCAGCAGGGAAGCGACAGAGACATGTATCGAAAGAATGCAACGAAGTGCCGTCTTGGGGACGAGCAGAATCATCAAGAACCACCTGGCTAAGAAAGAATAAGGAAGCCTGGGATCCATCAGTGTGCTTGCCACACTGACATTCGACAAGAAAAAATAAGAATAAATTGACCCTTATATACGTATAACATCTCTATATACTGTAACTGGTTCGTTAGTTAATAGCGGGCGGTATCCTCTGGGGAAAAAACATTAGAACCATGAGGGCGTCTAATACAGCTCCGGTGACGGGGAGGTGCCAAACGAGGTGACGCGCATGAATGGATTAACGAGATTCCCACTGTCCCTGTCTACTATCTAGCGAAACCACAGCCAAGGGAACGGGCTTGGACTTCAATGCGGGGAAAGAAGACCCTGTTGAGCTT
>CASBQM010000727.1 GCA_949127645.1 Synechococcales cyanobacterium PMM_0036 | reverse complement strand
GCTCAGGCTCGCCTCAATTTGGCGGAAGATAAACAGCGCCGCAACCAGACTTTGGTGGATGAAGGGGCAATTTCGAGCGATCGCTTCAACGAGTTGTCTAATGAAGTTGCCACCGCTAGAGCTAGCGTTTTGCAATCTCAGGCGAGCCTTGCTGAAACTCAACGCAGTCTTGATCTGTCTAGAAACGGTAGCCGTGTGGAAGAAGTCGCTTTAGCCCAAGCTCAGCTTGATGAAGCGATCGGCAATTTGCAATCGGTGCAGGTGAAGCAGGAGGATACGCTGGTGCGTGCCCCCTTTAGCGGTACGATTACCCAAAAATTTGCCAACGTGGGCGCATTTGTCACCCCCACCACCTCGGCTTCTGATGCCACTTCGGCAACCTCTACGGCGATCGTGGCGCTTGCTGAAGGGCTGGAAGTTTTGGCGGAAGTGCCCGAAGTTGATATTCAGCAGCTTCAGATCGGTCAACCTGTGGAAATTAGAGCCGATGCCTATCCTGACCTAAAGTTTCAGGGTCGAGTGCGGCGAATTGCTCCAGAGGCGGTCGTCAAGCAAAACGTCACTTCCTTCCAGGTGCGAATTTCACTGGTGACAGGACAAGAAAAGCTCTTGTCTGGCATGAATGTGGATGTCACATTCTTGGGCAAGCAGATAGCTAGCACTCTGGTAATTCCCACCGTGGCGATCGTCACACAAGATGGCAAAACAGGAGTTCTCGTTCCTGATAAAACCAATCAGCCGGAATTCCGTCCGCTGACGCTGGGCGTGGCGGTAGGCAACCAAACCCAGGTGCTAGAAGGGGTGCAGTCCGGAGACAAAGTATTTACAGATATTCCGCCTAATAGCAGCTGGGGCAAAAAGAAGGAGTAGGATGGACATTCTTGAAAGCATCAATATGGCGGTCAAAACCCTGACCGCAAACAAGACGCGCAGTACGCTAACCATGTTGGGCATCATTATTGGCAATGCCTCAGTCATTATGATGGTAGGCGTAGGGCAAGGGGCGCAGCGCTATGCCTCTCAGCAGTTTGAATCGCTGGGACCTAATGTCCTATTTATCATTCCTGGCAGCGAAAAAGCCCAGAACCGATCGGTCGATCGCCCTCGATCGCTGACGTTGGAAGATGCCAAGGCGATCGCCTCTCAGGTGCCCACCGTCAGTGCCGTTGCGCCTCAATTGCAGAGTCAGCTTCTGGTCACCTACCGCAACAAAAAAGCGGATACTTCTATTACAGGCATCACGCCAGACTTTACCGTTGTGCGCGACTTCAACGTAGCGCGGGGGCGATTCATTACCGACCTAGATGTGCAGCGCCGTAATCGTGTGGTGGCGCTAGGTTCAGACCTGGCGAAAAAGCTGTTTGATGGCGCTGATCCGATCGGTCAAGAAATCCGCATTCGTAACATCAGCTTTCAAGTCGTCGCCGTAATGCAGGCAAAGGGCGCGTTTTTGGGCAGCAATCAGGATGATGTGGCGCTAATTCCCCTAACTACCATGGCGAGCCGTCTGGTGGGACGCACGTCGCCCTACGGCACCTCCATTAGCTTTATCAACGTCAACGCCAGAGACGAAGCCTCAATCAACGCGGCACAGTTTCAAATTACCAATCTTCTCCGGCGGCGGCACAAGATCGTGAACGAAAATGATTTCACTATCCGCAACCAAAAAGACGCGCTGGAAATTGTCGGCAACGTCACCGGAGCCTTGACGCTAATGCTAGCAGCGATCGCCGGAATTTCTCTCTTTGTTGGCGGCATCGGCATCATGAATATCATGCTGGTGTCGGTGCGAGAGCGAACTCAGGAAATTGGTTTAAGAAAAGCGATCGGCGCAGCCCCCAACGATATCTTGACCCAGTTCATGATTGAGGCGATCATTCTATCGGCGATCGGGGGTTTAATTGGCACCACCATTGGGGTAGGCGGCATTACCTTGGTAGGAGCCGTGACTCCGCTCAAGGCAGGGGTATCTGTGCCCGCGATCCTGATTGCGGTAGGCGTTTCGGGCGGCATTGGGCTGTTCTTTGGGGTCTTCCCGGCGCGTCAGGCGGCAAAACTCGACCCGATCGTGGCACTCCGCAGCGCTTAAGCGATTTTTACATAGTTTACATAGGGATATTCTATGCAGAAGACTATCATCCGCCTCGAACATATCTTTAAGACCTACGGCTCTGGCGATATCCAGGTCAACGCTCTGTCTGATGTCAACCTGACCATTGAAGCTGGAGAATATTGCGCCATCATGGGACCTTCGGGTTCGGGCAAATCGACGGCGATGAATGTGATTGGCTGTCTCGATCGCCCCACTTCAGGTGCATACTTTCTTGACGGCTTAGATGTCTCGACGATCGCGGATGGCGAACTAGCCAAAATTCGTAACCGCAACCTGGGCTTTGTTTTTCAGCAGTTTCACTTGCTGCCTCAGCTCTCGGCGCTAGAAAATGTGATGCTGCCCATGGTCTACGCCGGAGTGCCTAACACCGAGCGCAAAGAACGAGCCGCTGAGGCTCTGACTCGGGTTGGGCTGGCAAACCGGATGGGCAATCGCCCCAACCAGCTTTCGGGCGGTCAACAGCAGCGGGTAGCGATCGCCCGAGCCATTGTGAATCACCCGGTCGTTTTACTCGCCGATGAGCCAACGGGAGCGCTAGATTCTCACACTACCCAAGAGGTAATGAATATCTTCGCGGAATTAAATGCTTCAGGAATTACGGTGGTCATGGTGACGCACGAACCAGAGGTGGCGCGTCTGACTCGACGCGTCGTGTGGTTTCGGGATGGTCAGGTGGTTGAGTCGCATCTTGCCCCGACTGAGCTGGGGCATATGTTAGCGGCTTAGAGAGGCGGCTTAGAGGGACGGATGACAGCGATCGCCCCATCAGCCTTGAATTCAGCAGCGTTTGCTTAGCAAGTTTTGAAGATAGAGAGTAGAGTAAGTAGATATACACAAGTAGAAATACGGACTCGACAGAAAGGACTATGGCTAGCAGCGAGGCTCAAAACTCTGGGACGCTCTCAGGGCGAGAACTACAAATTGTGGAATTGGTTGCTGCTGGCTTAACAAATCAGGAAATTTCTGAGAAGTTAGAAATTAGCAAACGCACGGTTGATAACCACATCAGCAACATTTTGACCAAAACTTCGACGGGCAATCGCGTTGCTCTGGTACGCTGGGCATTGCAGTGGGGCAAAGTTTGCATTGATGAAGTCAACTGCTGCACGCTGCCTATTCTCGCTACCGATCTGCCTCCTGCGCAGTCTTAAGTCATGGATACTCCGATTTCTCTCCTTTCCTCTCAACTAATTTGCTGCCCTCAGCTTCCCTTAGCGGTCTACCAAGAAATTGCAGCGCATTTGCGGCAGGTGATTGGGGTCACTGTAGAGCTATTGCCTCAGCGCTCTCGACAGTTTGACTACGCTCAAAGTCAGGTGGGTGGACTCCAAATTGAGTATTCTCTTCACACAGACTCTCTCTCTTTGCAGCGAGTTGAGCAGATTTTGGCGTATTATGGCGATCGCTACGGAGCATGGAAATCTTTAGAAGGGCAGGGTTAAGCAAAAAATGCTGACCTGCAAGCACCTAAAATAAGCCCAAAAAAGCTATGAGCGCCATTCAAGCCACACGCGGTACGCGAGATATTTTGCCAGAGGAAATTCCCTACTGGCAGCAAATTGAAGCGATCGCCAGAGAGATTCTGGGCAGAGCGGCTTATCAAGAAATTCGCACTCCCCTGTTTGAGCAAACCGAGCTGTTTGCGCGAGGCATGGGCGAGGCGACCGATGTAGTCAGCAAAGAAATGTACACCTTTCAAGATCGAGGAGAGCGATCGCTAACCCTGCGCCCCGAAAATACGGCGGGTGTCGTACGCGCCTATGTGGAACATAACCTTCAGG
>CASBQM010000726.1 GCA_949127645.1 Synechococcales cyanobacterium PMM_0036 | reverse complement strand
GTTAAAATTTCAAGTGAACGCATCTTTATAGTAACTGGGTGTTATGGTTTTGTAGCGTTTCTTGTACAGGTTCAACAAAAAAGAGAGATCCTTAGAAACAATAAAAGGGTTGACAAAAATACAAAATTTGCTAAAGTGCGAGATTTCCTGTTTTTCGTGAAATGTGACTATCGTTTCAAAACGACCTCGGGTACTTCCGGTTTTTCGAGTTATTCTAAAACAAAGCTCTGTTTTGGTAGACCATTTAGTCCGCTACTGAACTCGAGCTTTCGTTTAGTATCAGAATCGGGAATCACCGAATGGCACGGCTTTGGGCAAAATGCGCGCAGAGCGGCTTTACGGCGTCCTCAGCAGTGCCGCTAACCAGACGGTCTCTCGCTCTGCGCTTGTTCAGGGAACTGTTTGCCAAATCATTTCATTGTTGTACGGAATGCCTTTGGTATCTCGGGAGGACAACAGATAAAACGTTTCGCATTCTGCAGGATACGAAAATTTGAAATTTCTGTAAGACATTTTGGGTGAAAAGTTCTTTTTGTAGAATTACTTTATGGTTTTCATCCGCTTCGCCAAAATGTTCTGAAAACCAGCCAAAATGGCCAGAAGGGCTTGCTCTTTAAAAGTGTTACTTGTATTACTCAAGTCTGAATGAGCGGTGACACGTTAGTCAGAGCTTTACGGTTTTCCAAAAATGAACTTGCCACCCGGTACAGTGTCAAAATAACTGAACAGGCAATACCCAGCGTGCAGTATGTATAAATGCGACAGAAATGCACAGTGCGCTAAGCGTACGTTGATCAACTATACGACTTTCCCAACACAGCCGTCAGTCCGCAACCTTCTCCCACCGGAAACCACACCACACCAAGTTTTGACGGTAGAGCATTCGAAAAGAATTCTTGCCAGAATTTCAGCGTTCGACCGTTGCCCTTCCGTGGCTATAATTTGACTAAAAAAGCGGACTAGTTTCATACAGGTACTTTTGCTGTATGTATTGTTCTGTCGACTGATTTTTTGATGGGTTTTAGTGAGTCTTATTACTATACCCACGTGTATTGTACGGGATGTGATATGCAACGCTGGCAGTCTCACCAAGATATAGCTAAAAGTCAGAAACGGAGCGTAATATTTGTGTAATCGTTTTTGTGGGGAGACGTGTTTTCAGGGAGCCTCCATTAAACTACCGTGTTTCGAGAAGGCTCCCCTAGAAACAATTTTTCTGTTGCGTGACCTTCCAGCAAAAGCTACTTCGGGGTTAAGAAAAACAAAATGGTGAGCTACAGGGCAGTTCTTACATAAATCTCCGGAAAACTGCCTTCTTGACGTGCATAGCAAAATATGTAACACGACTGGTGTTTTCTAACAATCAGGTACATATACCAAGGTCTAATTCAATATTTTTAAGCAGCAAAATTTACGTGATGCCATATACGTCCCAAAAACTATCAAATTGTGAGGAAAAGTTCTATGGAAACATTAATAGGGCAGAATTTGCCATTCGAGTTTAGCGGATGATACCAGGCTTTCTGAAAAGTATCGCCCCGGATCGATCCCGTAGACTTGTATGCTGACCCTGAGAAAGACTTGCACTAGTCGGCCAAATAGTGCATCTTTAAGACCAGTTATGTCGAATTGGTAATTTTTTTCGAGTTGTGGAGCTCTGTTTGCCTATAATTCCAGATAAAGATTTGGAAAAACTGTCTGCAAAATTATGGAAATTCTTTGAGAAAAAGTAACTGAAATTTTTCACAAGTAGTGTTTGCAAGGAGTGGCACCTTTGTATAAAAACCCCCGAAAAGCTGTTTCAAGCCTTTGTTTTGGCCACTTTATTCCAGAAATGTCAGTAGGTGTCGCTGATGGACAATAAACCTGCTGACAGCGATGGCTGAAGTGGTCTGGTGGTTGGTTGCCGTTTTCACAAAAACAAAATGTCCGCTATGGCGGGTAGGCTCCGCGCCTACCATGCCCACGTGGACATGAATCGAACAGATGAGAGATGACTCAACTGAAGTGTTTTTCAGTCAAGCAAGGTTTGAAATGCTATTTGGAACAATTTCGAGTCATTCCATTCATTCGGAACCAAAAAAAAAGAGTTTTTGTGAAAAGTCATCCAGAGCCGACAACGGGTCTCGCTGGGAAAATTTGTCAGCTATTATTAAAAGCAAAAAATAATTCCGGTAAGACGAACTGACGATTTCTTTGCTAAAACTTTTGCCGGTCTGTTGGTAAATGATTGTTTTGAAATAAAAGACTGAAAGTTCTGGAAAAACGCTACGGCATTAACTCTGTGCGGATTTTACAAAAGTGTTGCAACTCTGCTGCCCCACCCTGTATGGTAATTACGAAAACAGTAATAATTATAAATATTCTTTCTAATAAAGTTGCAACTTTGATCTGCTTGTGATTATGAATGTATTACAACTGCATTGTAATAATTGTATGTGTAGAACCTCGTCATATATGTATTATAATCGTAGTAATTAATACAGGAGTGGTATTACACCAATTATTTAACTATATCGTAATTACGTTATAGTAAATTTATGATTCTAGCGAAAATTTATTATGATCATACTCAATTCCAGTGTAACTACGTCATGATT
>CASBQM010000725.1 GCA_949127645.1 Synechococcales cyanobacterium PMM_0036 | reverse complement strand
GCGGCGAGCAGTTGCTCATGGCGGGGCAAGGTGCAAACTAGACTTTAAAGCCAGCAATATTTGTCGCCGTTATTTGTGGAGCACTTAATTGTACTCAAACACTCCGCGGTGGACAGACCGAAAGGCGGCCTATAACAAAGGGTTTTTTCACAAACTCTCGTTAGCGGTCATTGTAAAGCGACACACAGAAATTTAAAAAAAACAAGCATATGAGAAGAATAATTTTATTTATGAACACATCATTAGACGGAGTTATTGGTGGAACTGATACCGAAAATAGCAATGCTGAAATCCAAAATAGCAATGAAACGCCAAGCAAAGACGAACACCATTATGCTAATCAATTATTTGAAACTGCCGATACTATTATTTTTGGACGAACTACTTATGAAGGATTTACAGAATATTGGGATAATGTTGATATTTTAGATACCTCAAAGCCAGATGTTGAAACAGAGTTTGCAAAAGTTTTTCAACGAAAAAACAGAGTTGTTTTCTCACGAACTCTAACACAAGGGCCAACTAACACATTAATTATTAGTAATGACATAGCTAATCAAGTGAACCAACTTAAAAGACAAGAAGGTAGTGACATGTTGTTAGTTTGTGGTTCTGAACTACTTTCTACTCTCATTGAGCTTAATTTAGTTGATGAACTTCAATTAATCTTTTCACCAAAGATTTATGGCAAAGGACAATATTTATTTGGCAAACTAAACAAACCAATCAATCTTACTTTGCTAAATTCCGAAGAATTTAAGTCAGGCGGAATTTTACATCACTATAAAATCAATAAAATATAAATGGAACTAACAATCAAACAAATTGCAGAAGCATTTTCAAATCATAATTTTGAAATTACTTATCCATTCGTTTCGGACAACATTCAATGGAATATGGTTGGTGGCGAACTTATAATTGGGAAAGGAAATGTTATTAAGACTTGCGAGCAATCAGCAAACTATCTTAAAACAGTTGAAACAACATTCAGTAAATTTTTAGTTCTTGAAACCGACACTTTCATTACAATTGACAGTGTTTCGGACTATATTGACCAAGATAAAAATACTTCAAAAGTTGCTTCTTGCGACATTTACAAGTTTGACAGCGGACAATTAATAGAAATTACATCTTACTGTATTGAACTTGGCAAAGAAAATTAAGTGGCGAAAAGAACAACGAACCGCTAACAAAAGTATTGCTGCAAGCAGGGCTTGACGTTGAAACAATCGGCTGCAGTTCGCTATCAGCAGCGGTTCCGGCGGACAGAATTCTATTGGCTTTTTGTTGTTAACTTGTACTTCAGTTTTTCAATCGGCTTCAGTTCCGGGGCTTGACCAGCAATGAATCCCCTGCCTGCAGCAATACTCGAACGTTAGGCGTAATGCTACAAGCGACCGTGACAACATCAACCGACTGACAAATAATTATCTTTTCACTTTCAATTAAACTATGGCAGACGAAATAAAAAAACTGAAATTTAAACAAAATGCGTCTCTTCAAATTGAGGTTGTTCCTTTAGACAGTTTGACCAAAGTAAACAAAGCCCATTTAATAACGCCACACCGTACTAATTTTTATCATATTTTCCTCTTTGAAAATTGCCAGCCGACACATTTCGTAGATTTTGAAAAAATTAAAATAAAGCCGTACACGTTATTGTTTATCGACAAGGACAGGGTTCACCAATTTGACCAACTATTGAATTATGAAGGGCGGGTTATCATTTTTACAGACGACTTTTTTACAGACACAAAATTCTTAAGAAACTCTATTTTATTCAACAACTTTACAGAAAAGCCAACTATAACGCTTCGCCCACAAGACTTTCAACGATTTGTAACTATTTGCGAAAATATAACCGAAGAATTGACCTTGCCTAACGACAATTTAAAGCATATAGTTCTCAAAAATTATTTGCATAACTTTTTAATTCTTGCTGAACGAGAAAAACAAAAGCAAGGGGCAACTGAAATCAAAAAAGGTGCCGACCTTGATTATACACTTTTGTTTCGTGATTTATTAGAAACAAATTTCATAAAACTAAAAGCAGTAAATGACTATTCTTCTCAACTATTCATTTCAGAAAAGCGATTGGGACAAGCAACTTCAAAAGTTTTAGGCAAAAATCCAAAGGAAATCATCAACGAAAGAATAATATTAGAAACCAAACGACTTTTAGTTTATAGTCATCTTTCCATCAAAGAAATTGGGCAAGAAATGGGTTTTGAAGACCCAGCCTATTTCGTGCGTTATTTCAAAAAAAATACCGAAACTACACCTGTAGAGTTCAGAGAAAAACATCTTCACAATTAACCTTTTCCCAAAAGTACCATACAAAGGCTGATTTGTCCATTGTGCAAAATTTGAAACTGCTTCACCTTTGCACCATCGTTATTAACAATTTAAAGCTTAATAAAAATGGACAAAAATAGAGATGCGTTAGTAGCTTTTTACAAAAAAGCATTAACCGTAAACACCGAAACGACACCAACTGCTGTATTGACAGAAGTTTTAGCCGACAATTTTCTTTCAAGCGGCTCGGTTGAG
>CASBQM010000724.1 GCA_949127645.1 Synechococcales cyanobacterium PMM_0036 | reverse complement strand
AGCTGACGATAGGCGATCGCAGCGGCTTCTAACTTACCGGAGACTTCCTGAAGCCGACCGATATAGAGCCGCACCCACACATTTTCTGGCGACTGCTGTCTGAGCTGCTTTAAAAGCTGAGCGGCAGTTTTGTAATCTTGGCGATCGAAGGCGGCAGCAACCTGGTCAAGCATAGGAAAATGGGGCGATTTTAGATTTTGGATTTTAGATTTTGAATTTTTATCTGCAAAATTTAAGCCTTTACCTAAACTTACTTTACCCAGACTCAGAATTCTTGAAAAGGCGGGGCGCTGCCTCACTCGTTGCCTTACTTGTTGACCTCATATCTTGTTGACCTCATATACGGAGGCAATTAGCGTCAATGCCACCACCGGAGCGGTGACGGCGCGCAAAATTCTTGCCCCCAAAGACACAGGCTGGTAGCCTGCCGCGATCGCTCCCTCAATCTCTGCTTCAGTCCAGCCGCCCTCGCAGCCTGTAGCGATCGTCATGGCGACTCTCCCATCCCTGTTTCCTACCTCCAAGCAGGTCAGTAAATGCGATCGCGCTCCTCGCTCGGCGCAAAGGTAACAAGTTGAATGCTGTGCGTTCCAAGTCTGCAAAGCCACTGCCCAAGGCTGAGGAGATTGCACCTCTGGCACAATTTGCCGCTCACACTGCTCGGCAGCTTCTTGGGCAATGCGCTGCCAGCGATCGAGCTTTTGAGGGCTTGGCTTTAGGAGAGTGCGATCGCTCAAGATTGGCACAATGCGATCGACCCCTAACTCGGTGGCTTGCCGCACTACATCATCCATACCATTCTTGGGCAAAGCCATTAGCAAAGTTACAGAAACGGGTAGCTCAGTTTGTGTATGGATGGGTTCTAGAATTTCTGCGGTTGAAATATCGGGGGTAAGAGCTGCTAGCCAGCCCTGTCCCAAGCCATCCATAGCAACAAAGCGATCGCCCGATCGCAGTCTCAGCACTCGCCCTAAATAGTGCTGCTGGGGAAGCGTTAAGGCAATCTGCTGAGCTGAAATCTGTGCTGGGGCGATAACCAAGCGCTGAAGTTGAGCCATAGGCTAAGTTACTCGACATCCTTATACCTCTTACCTTACAGACTGTACAGGCAGTCCTTGGGGCTGAAGCTAGTGTAGCTTTCTGATTACACTCCTTGGCGCTACTTGTTCGATCGTGAGTAACCATGTTTTGGGGTTCTTTCTCGTCTTGATCTCTAGAAGCATCCAGGCAAGCGAGATCCCTACAAGCGAACCCAAAACAATAAGGAAAATAGAGCTATCCGGAGGATTCAATTTCTTCAACCATTCGGCGTTCCAATCTGAGGAAGAACTTAGCCCGGAGCGGGCGGTATAGCATTACGCATTTATGTTAGTACAAATTATTTTTTAGAAGCGCGCAGCGCCATAATTCGTGTGATTGTCTTTGGCTCTCATGCAGCCGTTCAAGCCACTATTTATGAATCATATGTGCGGAAGTTTCGGACAATCGATACCTGGAGTCCGCTGTTGCCTACTGCTGACCCGCAAAAGGTAATGGCGATGAGAACCCACTATTGCCCGATCCTAATTTGGAAGAGGGCTAGGGTGAGAGTCAGTCTGAGAATTCACACATTAGTTCAGCACCGTTAGTTCAGCAACATTGATCTAACGATACTCTTGAGACTGAATCTCTCGAATCCGTGACTCCGATCGCTTAAATCGATCGAGCTGTGCCTCAAAAAACTTGCGGTTTGCCAGCAGATGCTCCGGGTTAGGATCATCTAGGGGATAGAGCAAAGCAGTTCGGAGCGCTTGAATTACCGCAGAGGTAACGCAGTACATCGATCGCTGAAAGCTAACTGCCAACTGCACCAAGATGTCATCTTCGCCCCGACAATGCTGTTGATAATATTCCACCAGGTAGGGCGGCAAAAAATGCAGCATATCTTGTGCTAGCAGCGTCGGTGGAATTCCGGCCGAGCCGATTGGAAACTTGTCGGCATACAGTACGCCATAGTGAAAGTCTTTTTGCTGAGCAGGAACTTGTCCGGCTTGGGCGTTGTAAGACTTGGTGCCTCGAAAAGGGGAAGTGCGATAAAACACGGCTTCTACGTAGGGCAGAGCCGCTTCGTATAGCCACATGAAGCCCTTAGATTTGGGGATAATCTCATAGCATTCGTCCCCGACATAGAGGTGATGATAGATCGGTCGTCCGGCGATCGCAAAGATACCGTTGACCAGGAAATTCATGGCATCGGGGACGCTAGCAATCTTACCTTCGTCGTACAGATCTGACATCTCAAAAAATACCGGAGCCATGACTTCCCAAAATAGTCCTAGGTTGGAGTAGTAGGACATTTGCCGTACCTGTTCTAGGAACATATCGGGAAAGAGTTTGTATAGCGCCAGCATCGCCGGATTGCCTTTGAAATAAGCTTTGATGGCGCGATCGGCGTTTTGACGATATTCCTCGCTGTCCAGGTAGGCATCAAACTGCCCCATGCCCATGTCGCGCCCGTGCCAGAGCATCGATCTCATACATTCTTCAGCAAACTCCATATTGATGCGATCGTGCCAGAGATGATGAAACAGCCGAGGTAGCTTCGAGTTTGTCTCGCCTTTCGCCATGAATTCTAGCAACTCCGGGTGAGCAGTTGCGCGACCCCGCCAGACCCGCAGATCGGCGGTCTCTCCGGCATAGTGATTGGGGCGATCGAGATAGTCCTGTGAGATAAAGTATTTGAAAAAGGGTAGTGGATTGAGAAATACGCGCTCGGCAATGTACAGCAGATCGCGCCAGTAGAAATCCATCGGCACCGCATAGGCTTTGTATAGCCCAATAATCTGCATTAGGTTCTCAGGTGTATCCGGCAACATTGCCCCCCCCGACTCTAGGCGATGGATAATGTCGGCGAATTCATGGGTAGAAGGCGGTAACTTAGCGATCGTCGGGGTTTCGAGGGTGGTGGTCATGGTGATGGTAAATATACTATGTCTTGACTATGTTTTGGAAATCAAAGGGTGTTGGAAATCAAAGGGTGTTGAAAATCAAAGGACTTTTGCGTTCGCAGCATTTGCCCTGGCAAAAATCGCGCTCTGGGGAACTGTGGCGACCAGAGCTGTTGTCGTTGCTTCTGTCCAGCGCACTAGCCAGACGGGCTGAATGCCTAAGAACAAAATCAGCGCTCCCAAAATTAGGGCAGGCATTTTGTCAGACCAGTAGACTTTTGGAAAATAGGCGATCGCATTGTCTAGCTTGCCAAAACAGGTGCGATTGAGCAGAATCACAAAATAAACGGCGGTGAGTCCTGTGCCGATGACCGCCAGCAAGGTCTGCCAGGGAAACACGCTATAGCTGCCCTGAAACACTAAAAATTCGGCAATGAAACCCGCCAATCCTGGAATGCCTGCGCTTGCCATGGCTCCCAAAATCAGCATTGAAGCTACAGAAGGCAGACCGCGAATCGGGTTCAGCAATCCGTTCAGCACGTCTAGCTCACGGCTGCCCACTTTCGCCTCGATCACGCCCACCAGATGGAAGAGAAGCGCCAAAATTAAGCCATGCGCCACCATCTGCGACACTGCGCCTACTAATGCTAACGGCGTTAGAGCTGCCGCCCCTAGCAGCACATAGCCCATATGTCCGATCGAGCTGTATGCCACCATCCGCTTGATGTCTTTTTGGGCGATCGCCGCCATCGCTCCATACAAAATGCTGACGGCTGCCCAGGTTGCTAGATAGGGAGAAGCGATCGCCCAAGCTTGCGGAAACAGACCTAGCCCAAACCGAATGATGCCGTAGGTTCCTAGTTTCGCCAGCACGCCGCCTAGCAAAATTACAACGGGCGTAGAAGCCGCCACGTAGGTGTCAGGTAGCCAGGTGTGAAAGGGAACCAACGGAATCTTGATACCAAATCCCACAATCAGCAGACCTAGCAAGACAAGCTGCAAGCCAATCGGCAACGTTTGTCCTAGAACCGACTGATAGGAAAAATTAGGGGCTTTCGTCAGCCAAACCAAACCCAAGAATCCAGCAAGAATTAGAATGCCAGAAGTCGCCGTATAAATCAAAAATTTGGT
>CASBQM010000723.1 GCA_949127645.1 Synechococcales cyanobacterium PMM_0036 | reverse complement strand
GCGCACAGAATCAATGCGCACAGAGTCGAGGCGCACAGAGTCAAGGCGCACAGAGTCGAGGCGCATGAATCCAATGCCAGTCAGCCCTCAAGAACTTATAGACTTCTTCTCAGAACTTGAGTTTGAGGAAAGATTGGTGGGAAGAACCGAGAGAGCGGAGCCGTCTCGTGATCAGGATGGCGTATGGATTCCGCCGGGTGAAACGGTGACTGTGGAAGGATACAAAATTCCAGGCATGGTGTATGTCGGTGAAACTCTGGCGGCTATTAACAATAGTCGTGCTTCGGAAACTAGCTTGATCAATCCTCAGCTCAAGGTGAAGCGCGATCGCCCTGATCATGAAGGTAAGCAAATGCCTTACTCGACTTCCTACAGCCAGATGCCACCTGCCTGTCGAGCGGCATATTTGCACTGGCTATCTACGGGTAGAAATGCTCCCAATACCTATATTGGCTACATTTGGCTATTCTTCTATGGGCTAGAGCGACGGGTCTTTCATGATCTGCTGCGGACAGATTTGAAAGATGCGGCTAAGCGCCAAGAGCTAGACCAAATTGTGACAGAAGTGGAGCGGCTTAACCAAGTCTATGGCGGAAATTCCTTAAGCGGCGGCATTCGCTACAAGACAGAGACTTTCCTGGAAACCTGTCAGGTGATGCGATCGGCTGACTTGAGCCAAACGATTGATCCCATGACTGCCAAGACACTATCGCTTCAGGTAGGTTTGGGGCAGCTCGTAGCTCAGAGTCAGCCGATTCCGGCAAAATGGGCGTTAGCCTGGTACATGAAACTGTCTAATCTGCGGCTGCCAACGGCTACGACGCGCTGCACTGAAGAGTTTCAGGCGCTATTTCAGTTGCGCTACAGCCAAAAACATGGCGACGGCATGAAGCTGAAGGCAGGAAAATCGAAGCTGACGACGGTTTACTACCCCGCTAGTCAGTCCTTTTGGAGTCGATCGGTCGCTGTGCCAATCGGCAATCTACCCGATGTCACCCGATTTGCGGCGAAGGTGAAGAAAATTGGCGAGGTGATAGAAACCTGCCGCGTTGAGCTAGAGCCTTTGAGCCGATACTTGGGGCGCAACCCCAATGGACGCGAGACCCACGGGGCGATCGCTCTCTTACCTGCCGAGCTTCTGGCAACCCACGGCGGCAAAGTCGTTCAAAAACTGCAAAAGTGGCTAGATAAGCTCTTTCTCAAACCCGAAACCCAAATAGCCGTGGTGTCAGGGCAGGATTTGTTGAAGCAATGGCAGGGCGCAAATCCTGAAAAGCTCACCAAAGCTGAAGCAACTGGACTAGCAAAATTTCTGGAGCTGCTGGGCTATGGCATGGAGCCTGATGCGCGCCTAGGAGGGGTCTTACCTACGCTAAAAAACAGCGTTGCCCTGTTTCGTTGGGCTGATCCTAATCTACTGTCTCTCTCAGATGAGTATCAAGATACGACCCTGCTGGCGCACTTGGCGATCGTCGTGGCGAGTGGCGATGAGTCTCCTAGCGATGCAGAGCGGCAGTATTTGCAGCAGCACCTAGCAGACTGGGCGGTGTTGGAAGAACCGGAGCAATCGCGTTTGGATGCCCATATTCAGGTTTTGCTCAGTGAACGACCGACTTTGAGAGGTCTCAAGGCAAGAGTGGACTGTACGGAACCTGAACAGCGAGGGGCGATCGCCCAATTTGTCATGCGGGTGGCGGCGGCTGATGGTCAGCTTAGCCCTAAGGAGGTGCAGTTTCTAGAGAAGGTCTATACGCTGCTAGAGCTAGATCCGCAGACGCTTTATAGCGACATTCACGGATTTAGCACGGCGGCAGTCAAATCTACTAGATCTCCTGCTAGATCTATGGTAGAGAGCCATGCTCCTGTAACCGTGCAGCAGGCGGCTGCAACCTTGGGGCACTCGATTCCGCCCAAGCCCAAGAAAGGTGAGCCAGAGGCTTTTGCTTTAGATATGATGCTGGTGCAGTCGAAACTGGTGGAGTCGCAGGAAATCTCCGAGCTGCTGGCAGAAATTTTTGTGGATGAAGGCGAAGTGTCTAATCAAACCGTTTCTAGCAAGCCCTCCTCTAGCAAAGCTGCTTCTGGTAGGGCTGCTTCTGGCACAGTCGGAACCCAGAAAAAGCGCAAAGCAGCTCCAGAAATCGCAGGGCTAGATGCTGCTCATTCCGCCTTACTGATAGCGCTTGCTCAGCGGCAGGTTTGGCAACGAGAACAGCTAGAGCCGATCGCTGATCAACACAACCTCATGCTAGATGGCGCGTTGGAGGTCATTAATGAAGCGGCATTTGATCGCCATGATGAGCCTGTAACCGAAGGGCATGATTCAATAGAGGTCAATACAGATGTGCTACGGGAGATGCTGTCATGACGAATGCCCTTAAGGCAAAAGATCGAGACACAGTGATTCAATCACTGCAAGCGGGGGTGGTGCCTCGTCGGGGACAGCAGCTCATTCAGGTGGGGCGAGTTGAAGAAATTAAAGCCCTGATCCGCGATCTCGATCGCATGGCGGAAGGCGGATCGGCGATTCGGTTTGTAATTGGGGAATATGGGTCAGGTAAGACTTTCTTTTTGTCGCTGGTGCGATCGATCGCCCTAGAGAAAAAGCTGGTGACTGCCCATGCCGATCTGACTCCCGATCGCCGTTTGCACGCGACTGGAGGACAGGCGCGATCGCTCTACGCTGAGTTAATGCAGAATTTGGCAACGCGTACTAAGCCAGAGGGCGGAGCCTTGCCTAGCATTGTCGAGCGATTTGTGACTTCGGCGGTGAGCGAAGGACGCGATCGAGAGATTGACCCAGAAATCGTCATTCGAGAACGCCTAGCGCACCTGTCAGAGATGATGGGCGGATACGATTTTGCTGAGGTCATTGCGGCATACTGGAAAGGTCATGATACTGGAGATGAAACTCTTAAGGCGAATGCGATTCGCTGGCTGCGGGGAGAGTTTACGACTAAGACGGATGCTCGTCAGGCGCTAGGGGTAAGGACGATCGTCGATGATGCTAACGTATACGATCAGCTTAAGCTGATAACCCAGCTCGTAAAACTTGCGGGATACTCTGGTTTCCTCATCTGCTTAGATGAATTGGTGAATCTTTATAAGCTCGCCAATACGCAAGCCCGTAAAAGCAACTATGAACAGATCTTGCGAATTCTCAATGATTGCCTTCAGGGATCGTCTGTGGGTCTGGGCTTTATCATGGGGGGTACGCCCGATTTTCTCATGGATACCCGGCGTGGACTCTATAGCTATGCGGCATTGCAATCTCGTCTGGCAGAAAATAGCTTTGCAGTGAATGGACTGGTAGATTACAACAATCCGGTTTTGCGACTGGGCAACCTGAGTCCTGAAGACCTGTTTGTGCTGCTGAGCAAAATTCGCCATGTGTTTGCCTATGGCGACCCGGCACAATATCTTCTGCCCGATGAAGGCATTCAGGCGTTTATGACCCACTGTGCCCAACGCATCGGCGAAGCTTACTTTCGTACGCCGCGCAACACCATCAAAGCCTTCATTGATCTGCTGTCTGTATTGGAACAAAATAAGCAGGTGTCCTGGAAAGATCTGGTCACTCAAATCAACATTAGTCGTGAGACTAATCCGGACGTGTTGTCTACCCAACTAGCGCAATCAGAATCGGCTAATGGCAGTTTAGATCTGGCTGAATCAGTAGGTGAAGATGACCTCGCTTCCTTCAGGCTCTAAGTAAAGCGTTGCTAAATGGAAGCATGATTTACCCTTATCCTTAACTCTTTTCCTAGCGGCAAAAGGAAGCTAGAAATCTTGGCGAATATTTTTTGAGAGCTGCGCAGGGCAGCTCTCAAAAAATATTCGTCGCATCATTAGTTGAAATGTGAGAAGAAGGCTTACACCAAGAAGTTTCTGGCGCTGAGGCTAGCAGAGCGGATGCCCTCCAGCGAAATCAGATCTTGGAAACCACCTGCTGCACTGCCGTTAAAATCGACTCGAACGATCGTCCCAACTGTGCTGGCAGATGAATTAGCCAACTTCACATACTTCTTGAAGCGATCGCCCCCATATCCTGCTTTACCCAAGATCCGCGTCAGGTCAATTTGATCGATCGCCGTATTGTTGCGTCGCCCTAATTGGAAGTCGGTGATCACGTCTACGCCGCCCTTTTGAGTCGATTTGTAGACAAATCGATCGCGTCCTGTGCCGCCCGTGAGGGTGTCAGCACCACCGCCGCCCACAATGAAATCGCCCTGGGCGCCGCCGCTGATCCGGTCGCTCTGCGTTCCTCCCACTAAGCGATCGCGTCCACGCCCCCCTTGCAGAATGTCAGCGCCGCCGCCACCCAAGAGAATGTCGCCGCCAATGCCGCCTGCCAGGGTATCTTGACCGCGCCCGCCGTTGAGCCGATCGCGCCCGCCGTTGCCGTTGAGGCTGTCGCTATCTTTTTCACCGTTTAGGACATCGTTGCCCTGTCCGCCTGTCAAGACATCATTGCCATTGCCGCCAAACAGGCGATCGTTGTCTACTCCGCCCTCTAAAGTGTCCCTCCCATTGCCGCCCTTGAGGACATCATTGCCGCGATTGCCTGTCACCCGGTCGTTTCCGGCAGCACCATTGAGGAAATCTCTGCCCAAACCGCCGCTAACTCGATCGGCTCCAATGCCGCCGTTAGCGCGATCGCCGCCGCTGCCGCCCTGAAGCGTATCCAAGCCGTCCTCCCCAAATAGGCGATCGTTTCCGCGTCCGCCGATGATGCGATCGTTGCAGCCTTTGCCGTTGAGGGCATCGTTTCCAGCAAAGCCGATGAGTTTGTCGGCGTTAGCGGTGCCATTGATGCCGTTGCCAGCGCCGTTTCCCTTGAGCGTTCGTCCAGGTTTGCAGACTGCGGCAGAAGCAGAGGCGTTGAGGGTAATTGTAGCGTTAGTGCGAGCGCCGCCATTGTCGATCGCCCCATAGGTAAATCTTGCGCCCGAAAAGCCAGCACTCGCCTGGAAAAAGAGCTGCCCGATCTGGGTGGCATTTAGCACTTGTCCAACGGTGACGCGAGTGCCGCTCTGGTTCGGATCGCCCAAATACAAATTTCCTTGAGCGGCCGGAGGCAAACTAGCAATGACGTAGGAGGCGATCGAGCCATCTGAATCGCTTCCGGCTAGTCCCGTGAGGTTTGTGGTTTCGCCTGGATCAATGTTGCCCACTGTTGGAGTCGGCAGAGTAGGCGGACGGTTGGTACCCGTGCGGCTGAGGGTGACCGTTGCCGGAGTGCTATCGGTTGATCCCTGGTTGTCAGTGGCGGTATAGGTAAAGGCCGCTCCAGAGAAGCTAGAGGCGGGCTGGAAGAAAAGTTGCGTCACCTGAGCGGGGGTGAGTAGCTGTCCGGCTGTCACTGCCGTACCGCCGCTGCCTGGATTGCCGAGAAATAGAGTGCCTTGAGCGATCGCTGGCAGTGTAGAAATGGTGTAAGTGGCGATCGTCCCATCGGGATCGGTGGCAGACAGCCCGGTGAGATTGGTAGTAGTGCCGATCGCTACCGTGACATCAGCAACCACAGGCGGATCGGTGAAGGTATTGATCACTAAGTTCCGCACTTCATGAATGTTGGTTGCTCCTCCGGTTGAGGAGGCAAAGCCAAACTTAAAGGTCGAGGGCAAAGCTCCATTGACCGCTGCCACGTTGAAATTGGTGATGGCTTGTTCTCCTGGGTCGGCATAGCTGCCATTGCCGTTGAGATCAACCTGGACACTTAGCACGCCTGTGGGAGTCAAATCAATTTTGGCGCGGCGTTGAGCTGGGTCTCGCGTCGTCGCACCCGGCACATCAATTCCGGCGGCAAGGGTGCCTGTCCCGGTGAGGAAAGCGTAGCCAGAGGCTTGATTGCCTCAGACTGATATAGAATCACGCACAGGAGTATTAACTCCAGCCGGGGTAGGGCGCTGGGTTCCATTTGGCTCAATTGAAGTCGAGAAGTTGCCAAATTCATCTAGTCCAATCCCCAGATAGCCCCCTGTAATCCCATTGATGCCCTGAACCTGCTTCTGGGCATAGCCTAACGAGCCACCAAATGCCCCTGCGGTGGTT
>CASBQM010000722.1 GCA_949127645.1 Synechococcales cyanobacterium PMM_0036 | reverse complement strand
GGAAATCACCCCATGCTGAGCAGAGCTTAGAGGTTCTAATAGCCTTGCGCCTGCTGCCGAACCCTGTGCTTTCAGCAAATCCTGTAGCTCCGCCTCACCCGATGCAGAGATTTTTTCGAGATGCGATCGATAGCTTTGAATCTGCTGCCAGGTTTCTTGATTAAAGGCGGCAAAGTCTTCGCGTTTGGCAGTCAGCAAATCGTGAATTTGAGAGGGCTTTAATGGCATAAACGCGATCGCAAAAATGGGATGATCCGAAACGAAGATGCAAAAATGTGGACAATTAAGCACTGCAAAGTAGAAGGCAATTCTAGTAAGAATTCTTCCTCAGTAGTTCTATCGAGGCATTCCGTGATCCTATCTAGACCATAGGATAGTACATTTTTTCTAGTCTTTAAATTTCGTAATTTATCGGCTGGATAGCTCATACAAGGTCCAATTCATGTCAAGGATTGCCTAATATCGTCCATATAATTCCTTCTAAAGAAACATATGTGTCCTGTATTTGAAAAAGATCCTTTAGAATTGGACGAAGCTTAAAAGTCGTTAAAATGTTGGGCTTGTCCTCGGTAGAAGTCCTGAAAACTCACGTAAAGCTCTTAGTAAGTCCTCAGTAAGTCCTCAGTAAGCTAGGCAAAATTATTTATGTCAACTCCCACATCGACAATGCCCGCGAATCTTGCAACTGCTGCTAGCCTTGCTAAGGCTAAAGGCTGCGTTCTTAAAGTAATGCAGGTCGATGAAGACCTTCTCTACTGGATTGAAAATAGCTGCTTCATTGGCAGACCCTATGAGTGCTTAAATGAGCTAATTCAATTTCTCCACATCTTGCCAAGCTGCCTGATTAGTTCATCCGATCGCCCTATGCCCATTATGGCTCCCTAGTCTCCTTGCGCCATCGGCTTGTTGTCCTACAATCATGCTTTCCTGGAGTTCCGTCTGAGGGCAGATTATTAAGGTCTGTTTCATTTCACGAAGCTTCTGCTCCTCAAATGGAAATTAACGAAATCTCCGTGATAGGATGCGATCCGTGAGCTTGGGAAAGTTAGGAGAAAACCTTTGACACTACGGGTTGCGGTTGTGGGATCGGGTCCGGCAGGCTCTTCTGCCGCTGAGACTTTAGCAAAAGCTGGCATTGAGACTTATTTATTTGAACGTAAGCTAGACAACGCAAAGCCCTGCGGAGGCGCAATTCCTCTCTGTATGGTCAGCGAGTTTGAGCTGCCACCTGAGATCATCGATCGCCAGGTACGTAAGATGAAAATGATCTCGCCCTCTAATATAGAGGTGAATATTGGTGAAACCCTGAAGGACGGTGAGTACATTGGGATGTGCCGCCGCGAGGTTCTAGACAGCTTTTTGCGAAATCGGGCTGAAAAGCTAGGCGCAAAGCTAATCAACGGCACCGTTCATGGTATTGATTTACCAACGGGTAGTACAGGTGCGTATACTCTGCACTACGCCGATCACTCGAATGGGACACTAGAAGGCACGGCGCGATCGCTGCAAGTCGATCTAATTGTGGGCGCAGATGGCGCAAACTCGCGGGTGGCAAAAGCAATTGACGCAGGGGACTATAATTACGCGATCGCCTTCCAGGAAAGGATTCGTCTACCAGACGACAAGATGGAGTACTACCAGGACTTGGCAGAAATGTATGTCGGGGATGATGTCTCGACGGACTTTTACGCCTGGGTATTCCCCAAACACGACCACGTTGCCGTCGGCACAGGCACGATGAAGGTTCACAAAGCCGACATCAAGAAGCTGCAAGCCGGAATTCGTGCCAGAGCCGCTAAGCGGCTAGAGGGCGGCAAAATCATCAAAGTGGAAGCCCATCCTATTCCTGAGCATCCCAGACCTCGCCGAGTCGTCGGCAGAGTGGCGCTGGTGGGCGATGCTGCTGGCTATGTCACCAAGTCTTCGGGCGAGGGCATCTACTTTGCGGCAAAGTCGGGGCGGATGTGTGCTGAGGCGATCGTGGAATTCTCCAACAAGGGACAAACCATTCCCACTGAAGCCGACCTGAAGGTATACCTGAAGCGTTGGGACAAGAAGTATGGCATCACCTATCGGGTGCTAGATATTCTTCAGTCTGTATTCTATCGATCGGATGCCACCCGCGAGGCTTTCGTGGAAATGTGCGCCGATATCGACGTGCAAAAGCTGACCTTTGATAGCTACCTGTACAAAACCGTCGTTCCGGCAAACCCCTTTGTACAAATGAAGATCACGGCTAAGACGATCGGCAGTCTGCTACGGGGCAATGCTCTAGCACCGTAGGTTTTTTAGATCGCACCAAATTTCTATCCGGTGGGTTGTGGACATTTCACAACCCGCTTTTTTATAGACCGTTATGGCTTGGGCGATCGCACTAAAAAACCTGCTGCAATAGCATTGTATTAGCTGCAATCTTGCTGCATGGGATCGCAATCTTACTGTGGGCGATCGCAAGTTTCTGTGGCAGCGTGACCTGTAGGTTTGTTTCCATCTAAAAATGGATGGTTCATCATGATAGAAAACCCTAATGCTGCTGATTTCTCCAGCAAACTTGGATACAGTTCTTCTCCACCAAACGTCATTCGGGGTTGAGCGATCGCTGACTCCAGCAAGCCAATATCTCGGATACCTAATGCTCTACCGGATGGCTCAATAATTCTACGATGCAGTTCTAAAACCTCAATTAGCGTCAAAAAGCGCATTATGCTAAACGTCGATACAGTTCAGCGTTCGGCGTTGCTGAGTACAAGTATGAACTGCCCTCATCCCAAGCCATGATCGCCCTGCTGGGAAACCAACCTGAAGGACTGCCCATTTCAGCACATCCGCTTTGGCAAACGATCGCTACTCAGCAAGGCGATCGCTATCACCAAATTTCGATGCCCTTATAAGCTGAGAATCGTCCCTTGTGGGGGTATGTCCAGATCGGGCGATCGCTCAGAGAATATGACGAGCATCTTGCCATTATCAAACGTTTGCCGCTGCTGCCCTTCGCTCTCCTGCTGGTAGCCATCACTAGCTGGTGGATGTCGGGGCTGGCAACTCTCGTTCAACGGGAGGATCTGGTTTGGGGTTAGCGATCGTCTTGGCAATTGTCCAAACGCATCACGGCAATATCCAAGTTCAAAGCGAGTTAGGTCAGCACATTGAATGTGCGTTTGCCTTTGGTGAGAAATCAATGCCTTGGTGGACAAACTTAGGCTAGTTTCATCCTAATTTCATAATCATTTGCAAGAGTAATAGAAGTACACTTGCCCGAATGGTTCTCGATCGGAGCGCGAAGGGCAGAAACCGCATAAAAATGCTATGAATAACAAACCTATGAAACTCAAAACCCCCTTACTAGCCCTTGCGTTTACTAGTAGCCTTATTCTGGCTGCTTGTTCAAATCCTGATGCCAGATCCGCTAACAGCCCATCGACTAACGCTTCACCCGCTCAAGATGTAGCACAATCCATGTCGGGTATGAATCATGGCTCCATGAACATGAGCCTAGGCCCTAAGGATGAAAACTTTGACCTGCGCTTTCTGGATGGCATGACTCCTCATCACGAAGGAGCCGTTGTCATGGCACAAGAGGCACTGCAAAAATCGCAGCGACCCGAAATCAAGCAATTGGCTCAAGCGATTATTGACGCTCAGCAAAAAGAAATTGCCCAGATGAAGCAGTGGCGCACCGCCTGGTATCCCAAAGCTGGGGATACGCCGATGATGTACAGTGCAGAAATGGGTCACATGATGCCGATGTCTGCTGAGATGAAATCGAGCATGATGATGAACGTGGACTTGGGAGCGGCAGATGACCAGTTTGATCTCCGTTTCCTTAATGCCATGATCCCTCATCATGAAGGCGCATTGGGGATGGCAAAAGAGGCATTGCAGAAGAGCGATCGCCCTGAAATTAAAAAGCTAGCTCAAGAGATTATTACCAGCCAAGAGCAGGAAATCGCTCAGATGCAGCAGTGGAAAAAGGCATGGTACGGGCAGTAGTCGCGCTAGACGATCGCTCCATTAAAGTCTACCGGAATCGCCAAACTTGATTCATACATCCGTTTCTCGAAGTCTCCCATGGTAGAGGTATCGGTCGGATCGTATCTTCCGTAGATTTTGGGCAGTCTGTCTGTCTCCACGAGGGTATTGTGAACTTCCTCATTGGGGATATCCGAAAGGTTGCGGTTGCTGAGTAGGGCGATCGTCATCGCAATGCCAACGGACTGCCCTACCGCCACGTTAAATTCTACAATTCTCCCCACTGCACTCGCGCCACCTGTAAAGCCAGAGGCGGGACTAACCACCGCCAGGTTAGAAATGTCTTTGAGAAAAGTATGACGTATTCCTACGTTTAGCAATGGCGCTTTGAAGGCAAACTTTTTCACGCCCTTATTCGCTGCCCGCTGCCATAGACCGAGGATACCGCCACGCGTATCAAACTGGTAGCCAAAGGTGCCCAAAGCCTGGGATTCAGGTACGCCCCCCGCCGTCATTTGGGCACCGCTGAGCGGATCGATCGCACCGACAATATTACCCGCATGACGAATGTAGAGTTCTGGAGCTATCCTCACTGAGGTTGCCCCCAAACTCTTGAGCCAACGCTCAACATAGCCCATTTCCTTCAGCATCTCGGCGGTGGGTTTAGCTCCGCCACGGGCTAAGGCTTCAGCTTGGGAAGCATTGACAAAGAACAGCAGCCCATTCCAAAAGAGGCGATCGTCTGGGAGAACTGCAATGTTGGGATTGTCGAAAATGGCTTTGCTTTCGGGTAGATAATGCTTAGTGCCACGGAAGGCATGATAGGCGATCGACAAAGCGCGGCTGTAAACGTCAATATAGTCTGTGCCCAGATCCAGGGTGTTGAGCTGCCCATAGGCGCGAGTCAGCGAGTTTCTCAGGAGTTGTGTCAGAGCAGCATCGCCGCCGGCTGCTATCTCGATCCATCTTTGGGCTTCCGTATCCGACGCATTGGTGAAGCGCTTGAGATAATTGAACTCAAGGGAACTTAACTTCTGCGGACTCAGCCCCTGGGTGGCAAAAACCAGCGTCACCGATAGCTCTGACTGCGGCAAGCCCAGCGACGCATATCCCGTTAGCTTTTTGATGCCTGCCAACTGTGCCAGTTCGCCATTCACCGTAGAGTCAATGAACTGCTTACCGGAGAACGTCTCACCTCTGGCAAGCTGCAAGCCTGTGATCTTGCCGCCTGCTTTGAGGACAGACGTAATTTTGGCGTTGCTGAGAATATCGATCCCAGCTTCACTCATCATTTCCCGGAGCACTAGGTTGGCATTGCCGGGATCGATCGCCACTTTATCCACACCCGATCGCTGCAAAAACTCCCGATAGATGGCGGGAGGATCGCCAAAATTCTCCAGGTAGAAGTCTCGACGAGTGGGTTCGGGCACCCTGCTGCGATCGAGGTAGGCTAGTCTGCCGCGTACCAGATGACCGCCCACACCGTCTTGGGCGTTGCCCCGTAGCATGAGTACGCTTTTGGGATAGCTGCCGATGCGGCTGTAGTATTCTCTGGCAGCAGAGACGAGCGCCAAAATACCAGGAACTTCATCGCCGAATCCAACAAAGTCGTAGGAACGAGTGGCTGTGGTCATGGGTTGCTATTTTTAGACTGCTGTTTTTAGACTTCTATGTAGCATCCGTAATTTCCTGAAACCAATCGTCCTGACTGAGTTCACCGAAGTTGGCATCCGCCTTGGCTTCTTTCCGATATTTGGGGTTGAGATCGATCGCCTTTTGTAAACTCTCCAGCGCCATATCGGCTTCGCCGCGCAGGGCGTAGCAAGCGGCTTTGTTGTAGTGGGCGCTGGCATAGTCGGGCTTGATCTTGAGGGCACGATTGAAGCTGGCGATCGCCTCTTTGTCGCGTCCGAGTTGCAGCAGGGCATAGCCGCGACTGTCCCAGGCTTTGGACGAATCGGACTTGAGCTGGGTCACTTTGTCGAAAGAGGCGATCGCGTCTTCGTAGCGCTCTAGCTCCAATTGGGACAATCCACGATTCAGCCATGCGGTGGAGTTATCGGGATCGGTTTCGGTGGCTTTATCGAAGGCGGCAAAAGCCTCTTCGGGGCGCTGCATCGTACCCAGAATGACGCCTCGATTCACCCAGGCTTCGTGATAGTCGGGCTTGATCTCCAGAGCTTTGTCGAAGGAGGCGATCGCTTCATCGGGCTGCTTCAGCCGTCCCAGAGTCACGCCGCGATTCAGCAATGCCTTGTAATCGTTAGGCTGGAGCTTGAGGGCGCTATCGAATGCCGCTAATGCCGCGTCGTACTGCTTCATTTCCTTCAGGAGAATGCCCTGGTGATACCAGGCGATCGCGCTGTCAGGCTGAAGCTTGAGGGCTTTGTCGAAGGCAGTCAGAGCTTCGTCGTTGCGCTTTAGCTCTGCCAACGCCATGCCGCGAGTCAGCCACAAGGCAGGATTATCAGGCTGGGTGGCGATCGCTTTCTCGGAAAAAGCGATCGCGGCTTCGTGCTGTCCGGCGGCAAACAGCGTTTCGGTTTGCTG
>CASBQM010000721.1 GCA_949127645.1 Synechococcales cyanobacterium PMM_0036 | reverse complement strand
CCTAGAATCAGGGTGCCTCGGATGGTTCCCGTGCCGTCGCTATTGACGATCGGATGCGCCGCCAGCATCATCGCTCCTGCGGGAAGCATGACTAACCCATAGCGGCTAGGATATTGGCTAAAGACTCTGCGTTGAGATTGACTTTCTCAAATTCTGGCTTTTCGTTTGCTACGAAAGCGTAGGAATCATCCCATGCTGACCAGTCAGCAAAGCGATCGCTAAACTGGCGGTTAATTTGGTCGAGGGTATGTAACCTCAGCCCTAAGCAGCCTCATTACCATCAAAACGCTAGCCAAGAAACAGCGCAGCGATCGAGCCTGATGTTCTGAGGCGATCGACCGCGACATTCTCTAGCGTTCCCGCAAGTTAATTTGTCAAACCATCGTTTATCTGTCGAATCTACCAGATAGGTCAGGCGCATTTCTGTCTGGCTCTGATTTCTTCTAGCTCTATCTCTAGTTCTATCTAAGGAGCAGATGCAGATGTAGGAAGCGGCGGTAAAATCGCCTGCGGAGAACGCGGACTGTACCACCATTCCTTCAGCGGCTGCGGTAGCTTGGCGGCATAGAGCGTAACGACAAAAGCCCGCCCAGACGATTCTTGACCCAGAACTTCTACGGCGTAAGAAGGGCTATTTCTCGTGGCAACATCCAGCACAAGTTGTTTGCCTACCCGCCGCCAGCTTGGTTCTTTGCTGTGCCATTGAATGCGGCAGCAGGGCCAAGGCAGCTCTTCTCGATCAAACAGGCGGCAGCAGGGCCCCACGACTCGGTAGGCAAAGTGTCCGCCAAGACTCTGAAAAACTTGTCCCTGCTTAAGAGGATGCTGAATGAACTGCAACCGAACCTCCTGTTTTTTAGACAGCAGTTAGCTTACACCGTGATAGGGCACCCTGATATGTCACCGTGATATGTGTCACACAGCATATCACTGCCGGGTCGCTTACTGACTCGATCGCCAACTCAACTTCCCACCTAAAAACGATCGCACCTTTACTCAGATGCGATCGCCTTTATCGATATCTTTTTTCACTGGCGTTTATAATTTTTTAGGAAAGTATTTAACTACTCAAAAAACTATAGCGTGACTTACCAGCTTGACTTAACAACACCCGGCAACAATCCTTGGTGAGCCATTTCTCTCAAAACATGGCGAGACAGACCAAAATCTCTGTAGAAACCTCTAGGACGACCTGTCAACCAGCAGCGGTTGTGCAAACGGACTCTCGCGCTGTTGCGGGGAAGCTGTTGAATTTGACGGTGGATAGTCAGCCGTTCTTGCTGAGATGCGGCGTTATCAAATTGCTCCTGTAGAGCATTGCGCTTTTCAGCGAACTTTTCTACGGTTTTTTGGCGCTTTTTTTCGCGCTCAATCATGCTTTTCTTTGCCATGAAAAGATTCTAGTACCTTAATCAGAACAGCGCTCTCTATTATACGCAATTTTTGTTGGAGATTAAGAGAAGGTAGGTAGAAAGATCAGATTATGTTTTCTAAAGTGAAAGAATGCTGTTGATCGCGCAATTCATTAGACATGACAACAGATACAGAATCCAATACAGAAGGCACGAGCGGCACAAGGGCACGATCGACTGAGGGACACAGATCCGTGAATAGACAGCGATCGCACAGCGGACGACGAGCATTGCAGACGGCTCGACCGTGATAGATTAGCCGAATTGACCAATTCTCCCAGTCGGGTTGGGGCAGCAGCTTGATCAAATCCTGCTCGATTTTAACCGGATCATCCGCTTGGGTTAACCCCAGTCGCCGGGTCAGGCGCTTGACGTGCGTATCTACCGTCACCCCAGCGTTAATCCCAAAAGCGTGAGCCAGCACTACGTTAGCAGTTTTGCGTGCTACCCCTGGCAGTTTCAATAACTCCTCCATCGTCTGAGGCACCTGTCCTTCAAAGTCCGTCATGATCAGGCGACAGGCACCCTGAATATTCTTCGCCTTATTGCGGTAAAAGCCAGTCGATCGCACTAGCTCGATAATTTCGTCTAACTCGGCACTAGCGAGAGCTGCGGCATCAGGAAATTGGCGAAACAGCTCAGGTGTCACCTTGTTGACCCGCTCATCTGTGCATTGAGCCGACAGAATAGTGGCAACCAAAAGCTGTACGGGAGTTTCGTAATTCAGCGAACAAACGGCATCTGGATACATCTGCTTCAGACGAGCCAAAATTTCGAGTGCCCGCTGCTTTTTGGAGAGACGTTTACGCGCTTGCGTCATTAAGCTTGCTGTATTAAATTTGTCCTTCTGCCCTACTGAAACAGCCGTTGGAAGACTTCTAGCTGAGTGGTATCCCGCACGATCAGAAAAACACCCAGACCTAAGAGCAGCACCAGACCTGTCTGCATGACGCTTTCTTGAAAGCGACTGGGGAGGGGCTTGCCGCCGCGTAGACCTTCAATCAGCAGAAACACAAGCTGACCTCCATCTAACGCAGGCAGCGGCAGAATGTTGATGATGGCAAGATTGATGCTGATGATAGCCGCGAAAGGGAAAAGACTGCTCGCGTTACTAGCCGCCAATCCTGCGCCCTGCTCCACAATTTTGACGGGACCTGCAACCTGGTTAGCAACAGATGAAAAATCTGTAATCAGCATGACAAATCCCTGCACCGTGCGGACAACTGTGTTTTGGAACTGCTCGGCTGCGAGACTCAGCACCTCACCTACGCTCTTAGGTCGGCGATACTGGGTAATGCTGCCGTTGGGCGCTAGCTGCACACCAATACGCGCTACGCCGTCGTCTCCAGCCTTAGGAGTCACGTTAAGGTCAATCTGGCGATCGCCTCTCTGCACCTTCAGCGCCACCGCCTGATTAGGCTTGGTCTTGATCGCTTCCATCAGAGCCTTGAGCGCTGCATCTGATGCACCCAGCTCTTTGCCGTCCACCGCAAGCACAATATCGCCAGACTTGACTCCTGCCAGAGCGGCGGGTGAATCTTGCGAAATCACCTCCGGGACAAAAACACCGGGCTGATAGTCAAACTTTTCAGGAATTCCCACGGCGGTGAACTGAGCCGCGAACACAAAATAGGCAAAGATTAGGTTGGCAATCACGCCCGCGCTGATAACGATCGCCCGATCGAGAATCGGTCGGTTGCGCAGCAGGTCAGGATCGTTAGGCGGAATAGCGCTCTCCGGATCGTCATCGGGGAATCCCACGAAGCCGCCGAGGGGAATGGCGCGAATCGCATACTCGGTTTCTGCACCTTGATACTTCCAAAGGACAGGCCCAAACCCAATGGAAAAGCGGTTGACATGGATGCCCTGAAGCCGAGCCGCCAGAAAATGCCCTGACTCATGTACCACAATTAATAGTGCAAGAACCGCGATCGCCGCTAAAACTGACATAAGCCCTGTTTAAGTTGATTAGTTTATTGCTTCGTTAAGCATCTTAACTATTCTAGAGCTTGTCGGGGAGTCGTCGGGGAGCTAAACGGGTCTGCGCTGTCTGACTTAAACGGATTGCTAGAGATAAACCGCCTACTAAACCGCCTACTAAACCCAAGCATAATTGAGGCATATGGTTAAAATTCTGCACTTATCTGACATCCACATGGGGAGCGGCTTTTCCCACGGGCGAATCAACCCTGAAACTGGGATAAATACCCGCCTAGAAGATTTTGTCAAAACGCTAGGACGCTGTATCGATCGCGCCATTGCGGAGCCTGTAGATTTGGTGCTGTTTGGCGGCGATGCCTTCCCCGATGCCACCCCGCCGCCGATCGTGCAGGAAGCCTTTGCCAGCCAGTTTCGCCGCTTGGTAGATGCCGACATTCCTACGGTTTTGCTGGTAGGCAACCATGACCAGCACTCGCAGGGCT